>CAMEJG010000046.1 GCA_945919465.1 uncultured Anaeroplasma sp.
TAGGAGAGTAAATACCAACTGTTTTATTGCAAAACAGGGCTCGTTGAATAAGGAAGCAAACAAAAAAACTATAGTATTATAGAGTTTTATAGGTTTTGTTGAACGGTTAAGCCTACTCCAAAGAATAATATTCCATATACATTATTCTCACTACAAATATCTAGTAATTTTAAGATATTTTCTTTTGTATCATTTATATATGGTAGGAATGGAGATAACCATACTACTGTTTTTATTCCTAATTCATTACATTTTTTAATATTTCTACTCTTTTACTAGTTTCACAGACATTAGGTTCTATTATTTTACATAAATTATCATCTGAGGTTGTAAGTGTTATTTCTACTACACATTTTGAATCTTTATTTATTTTATTTAATAATTCTATATCTCTTAATATTAAATCTGATTTTGTTTGAATAGAAACACCACAATGATGCTTATGGATTACCTCTAAGCATCTTTTGGTGTATTCTAATTCTTTTTCTAAATGTAAATATGGATCTGTCATACTACCAGTACCTATCATTACTGGTTTTCTTTTTTTAGATAATTCATAATCTAATATTTTATAGGAATCTTTTTTTATTTCTATATCTGTAAATGAATGATTCATTTGGTAGCATGTACTTCTTGAATCACAATAGATACAACCATGTGTACAGCCTCTATAGATATTTATTCCATTTTTATTTGATAGGAGACTTTTATAGTCTTTATAATGCATATTATACTCTTTCTTAATTGAAGGTTATTGTTAAGGTACCTATAGAATCTATTGATAAAATTATTGTTTTTCCAATATAGCTACTATCTATTGGAACATTATCTCCCTTATGTAGTATTTCTCCTGATAAAGCTCTATACCATGCATCTGTATTATCGTTATATTTAACTCTTATCTTAAATGAAAAGGATTTTTCTATTTTAAAGGATAATACATAATTATTGTTCGTATCTAATTGGAATTTATAGTTATCATTAAAATCCCAATTATCATATCCAGCTAAATAGATACTTGATATGTTATTCATATTTATTATATTTTTATTATCATAATCTGGAGTAGAATTTGTTAAGGTATTTATTTTCTTTGTTATATATTCCTTAAAGCTTAGATTGTTATTATTTGTTTCTAATGAGAATTCTAAATTATATAAACAACTCTTTACATAATTACTATAATGATTATAAGCTATATAATATATAGAATTAAATTTATCTATTGATACCCATTCTGAATTTAGAATTGTATTGATATTATTTAAATATAATTCTTTACATGGAGTATCACTTAATATTGTTTTTAAATATAGATTATTTATTTGATCTTTATTAGCTCCTGCCATATAGGTAGAATATTGATTTATTGAAGTCATATTATCATTTGTAGGATTCCAATCACTACCTATTCCTAATACTCTATCTAAATCTATTGGTATTAAAGTCATTTTACCATCAGTTCTTCTAAAATATAGCATATAATTATTGGTATTATTTCTTAAATCATCTGGATTTCCTAATATTGTAGATATAGCCTCATACATTGCAAAATATTCTAAATCTATAACTTCACTTATTGAATTATAATCTCCATTATTAATAATATTAAATGCATTTATTATTTGAGTATGATCTATATTATCTTTATTTGTTTTTAATTCATATGGAGGAGTATAGCCATCTTTATCTTCTAATCCAAATAATTTTGAATTTGTAGAAGTCATATCGGGAGCTGATGTAATGCTTCCTACTCCATAGGAGGCCTTATATAATTGACCATATTTAGAATTAGGGACTCCTATTGTTCCTGAGGATTCTTTTTTCCAAGTATCAAAGTTTATATATTCTTGATTTTTTAATGAGTTTTTTATAAATGTTTTTGATGTTGCTTCAGTTAATATATATAATCCATATTCTAAGGTTTTTCCACTATGGTTGATTGATAATTCTGTTAGATTAGAATGAGATGAGAGTATTCCAAAGGCTCTATACATTTCAAGAGCATAGTATTCTTTTATATAGGTAGAATCTTTTGTCTTTTGATATCTTAAATCTAGAGCTGATTGGCCTAGAAATTCTCTATCTTTACGAATTTGTTTTTCTTCTTCTGTGTAGTTTATTATTTCATCAGAATTATAATAGTAGGGATCATCAAATAATTCATCAAATGATAATTTTAGATGTATATTATCATAGATTTCTTTTGTTTCAGGATCATAGAAGCTTTTTCTTGATGTGTTTCCTTTCATTCTAATTCCAACTTCATTATATAAAAATTTGTAATCCTTATTATTTTTAGTTATTATTATTGTTACTGAATCACATAATCTATAGATAGGGGATTTTGATCCCATATTACTATATTTAAGATAATCATTTTGAAGTTTTGTTAATTCTTCATCTTTTATATTTATTTCTATACGTATTTTATTATTTATATCATATAAATCATCAAAGGTTATTTCATCTACAACTATGTCATTTTTTGTTGTTGAAGTATTTGTAGGTGTTTCAGTATCATTTGATGATGAGCAAGAGCATAATGAAAATATCATTATAAATATAAAAGAAAATGTTATATATCTTTTTTTCAATTTAATCACCTCGTAAATGTTAATTTATTATAACATTAAACTAATAGAAAAAAAAGAAAAATGCAAAGCATTATTAAGCTTTGCATAATTATTTATTGAAGTGTTCCCCAAGGAATTGTATCTTCATATTTACCACCTTCACTCATATTTCCTGAAGATGGCTTAGATTCTTCAGGGGTTGAAGTTGTTGAAGGGATTGAGGTTGTTGTAGATGTTTGAGGATTTGTAGTTGTTGTAGAAATAGTTGGATTAGTACCACAAGAAGCTAAAAATAGTAAACATCCTACTAATAAAAATAATAATTTTTTCATAAATTACTCCTAAAAAATTAAGAATGTAGGGATTAGCCTACATTCTTATTATTTTTTATTTAAAGATATCTGATATTTGAACATTCTTAACATTTTCTAAAGATGCAGGACCATCAGTTCCACTTAATGCAATAACATCTTCAATTTCAAACAATTCTTCATTGATTTCTGGCTTAATATATTCTTTCATAATTGACCTCCATTAAGCTATTTTATGAGTTTTTACTACTGATGAATAAGTTGTTTCACCAACAGTAACATCTAATTGAGCAGTTAATGTAACACCATCTAATGATGAATCATCTAAACCACTAATAATTAATACTACATAATATACGTTTTCAGCAGCAGCAAATGTTAATTCTGCATCAATAGCAACACTTGTATATACTGAAGTAATATCAACTTTACCAGCTTTTTCGCCTAAAGTTAACTTTAATGTAGCAGTAGCATCTGCAAGAGTGTCAGCAGTTAAGCAGTTAATTGTACCAACAAAACGAATTTGAGAACCAGCTGCAACTGTAACACCTTCAGAATCAGTATATTCTTTATTAACTTGGAAATTTAAGTTAACAGGTGTGAATGATACATAGTAAATACGAACACCATTGCTACCACCTAAATAGTAAGTAATACCAGCAGTTAATTCAAATACAACCTCTCTTGGAGTATAGCCACTTTCAGCATTATTTATAGCTAATGAACCACTTGTAGGTGTTAACTCATTTGTACCATCTGTTAAAACTATGTTTCTATCTGATCCCCCACCAGAACCAACGCAAGCAATTAATGTACCATTTGAAGGAGCTGTAAATTTTAAACCATTGCCACTTGTTGAAACCTTTCCATTAGTATTAAAACATGGACTTTGAGTTTGTTCTGTAGCACCAGGTAATGTAACATTAGTAGTAGTCATTTCTCCACCCTTCATATATGTATAAATTGAAGGTGCTAAAGCTAAATCACTTGCCAAAGACCCATCAATTCCTGATGCAATCTTTTCAATCGCAGAGTTTGATAAGGAATATTCCTCAATTCCAGTAGTTGTCCATGCAGTCCATTTAGCATATAATGTTACAGCTCCAGTAACTGCATATGTAGCAGTGTCAATCTTATTTGTTAAAGCTGATTCTGTATACCATCCTTCAAAATCATAACCATATTTCTTAGGAGTGTATGATACCTTATTATTCTCAACTATCTCTTCTGTATTTATTGTAGACTCACCATCCATGTAAGTTACAGTGTACTTAATATCTGCAGCACCATATGTTTCTCCACTAGTCAATACAATTTGAAATGTTTTAATTTTAATTTCACCGGTATTTGTACTTGTTGTATCATTAGCAGTTTTATTATTAGAAGCTGCTAATTTTAAATAATAACCAGTATTAGATTCAGGGTCTTTATAAATATTATCGCTAGTAAAATCATACTTCATTGTTGATTGTTGTAAATTAGAAGTAAAAGTATCATCATTTTTATAAAAAAATACATATCTACCACTTGTAGAACCGTTTGTGGTTGTTAGTGTACCAGATGATGAACTAGAAATAACAGGGATATATATATATCCTCCTCCATAAATACTAAATCCAGAGCCATCTTTCTTTATGCTTGATGAAGTATTTTTTACTTTACCATCTTTAGTATAAGAATCATACCCACTATTTCCTGCAACTATTCCTAGTGCATCATCTCCTTTTGAAAGAGACTGGTTATTACCAGCAGGTGTATTTTTGGTAAAATCCCATGTTTTAGTATCGCCAGCATTATTTGTTGTTGATACAGCCACTGTACCATATTGTGTATATGATGTTGCATTCACCCCAACTGCAACAGCACTAAACGCAAACAATCCAACAAATGCAGCTAATAGTGCTTTAAATTTGTTTTTCATATTATTTCCCCCTTTTTCAAATATGAATAAATAAATTTTATAATTTTTAATATTAACAAAAAAGCCACAAAAAACTTTAATGACTACGTATATCATTAAAATGAATTTGCAGCTGGCTAACCCTAAAATAATTATAGTGGATCCCTATAGTTTTGCGTCACTAAATTACTCTAGTTTTGCTAATATTAATTAATATCTATATTGAAATCGTTTTCAATATATAGAAACGTAAATTATAACCTTAACAGTACTACTTTGTCAAATAATTTTTATGTTTTATTGATAAAAAGCATCAAAAAATACATAAAAATAGATATTTTTATAAAAATATTTATAAAATATTTAATTACAAATATCATCTATACTATTAATATTTTCATTACTATTAGATAAAACAAAAATAATATCATCCTTTAATAAGAAATCTCTACCAGATGGAATAAAGATATTACCTTTTCTTTTAATTGCTCCAACAAGTAGATTCTTTTTAAATTTAATATCCATTAATTTCTTACTAATATATTTAAAATCCTTTGAAATACTAAATACAAAAGTCTTTAAAAATAAATTATCAAATACATAATAATGACTTTCATTAATGTTATTAGTATTATTATAAATATTCTCTAAAATATTTTGTGCTACTACTCTAGGAGCAGAAATAGCTACAGTTAATGCATTACCCTTTAATACCTCTTCATATGATCTAGATTCTACAACAGAAATAATCTCACTAGCATTATAGCTTTTAGCAATAATAGATGCTAAAAGATTTATTTCATCCTTACCAGTAGTAGATACTACTGTAGTATTATTAGAAATATTTAAATCTTTATAAGAATTAATATCATTAGCATTACCATTAATAACATTAATAGGATATTTATCTAATAAATATTTACATCTTTCAAAATTAGAATCTAATACAGAAATCTTTAATTTTGAATCAATTAATCTTTTTAAAATAGCTTCTCCTAAAGAACCTCCTCCTACTAATACAATAGATTTAATAGGATTATGAAATAAATTTAATTTAGAAAATAATAAAGTCATCTTATCATTAGTAGATAAAATACCAATGGTATCCTTTTCATCTAAAATAAAATCACCCTTAGGTACTAATAATTCATTATTTCTAACAACACCAATAATTAAAAAATCTATATCTAATAAAGGCTTAATATCCTTTAACTTCTTATGAAGAAAAATACTATCATTATTAATAGTTATTTCTGCTAAAATAAGCTTACCATCCCAAAAGAAAGAAACCTTTTTCGCAACATTATAACAGGCTTGAGATACAATAGAATTAGATATTAAATAATTCTGATTAATTATACAATCAATATCAAATTGATTTTTAATAAAATCTATATCATTAATAAGATCTCTTCTTTCTAAAGAAGCAATAACATATTTAGCACCTAAATTCTTAGCCATAGAGGCAGCTAATATATTAATTTCATCAATAGAAGTTAAAGTAATAACATAATCAGAATATTCTACCTTAGCCTTTAATAAGACCTCACGAGAAGCACCACTACCGCATATAGCAGTTACGCTATATTGGTTAGTAATTGCTTCGACCTTCTCTATTTTTTTATCAATAACTACAATATCATGATTTCTCTTTTCAAGATAATTAATTAAATATTCACAAGAATTACTAATACCAATAATTATAATACGCATTTTCTTTCACTCTCTTTTCTAATTCTTTTAGCTTTATTATTCTCGATTAATAAATATACTTTTTTATTAGTTAAGCCCTGAATAATAACAGTAAATAAAATAGTAAAATATGTTGCTGCTAGCAATATTAAAAATTCTTTATTATTTAAAATATCTCTAGAGCTTAATATTAATGCTAAAGATAAACCTCCCTTTAAATTACTCCAAGTCATTAAAAAAATATATTCTAACCTACTATAACCTCCAGGAATAGAACTCTTAGGAATTAATAAAGGAATACCAACACCCGAAAATCTAGCACAAAGTGAACATAAAATAGATGCTGCTCCAATTAATAAATAAATCCAATTAAAATCTAATTTTAATACTACTAAACCAATTAATACAAATAAAATACCATTTAAATAAGAATCAATAATTTCCCAAAAATAATCATATAAATTCTTTTCATCAGTAATTTTATAATAATTTATATTCTTTCCTTTATAATAAGCAAAAATCATACCACATAATACTGAAGCTATACATCCAGAAAAACCAAATAACATACAAAACAAATACGAACTAGCAACAGCTAAAATACTAATAAGAATATGAGTTTTAGGATTATGAGTTTTTTTCATTAATAATAAAAGTAAAAAACAAATTACAAAAGAAACAACAAAAGCACCAAGTATTTCCTTTAACATAACAACTAAAATATTAGTACCTATATTAGTAACAATACTTTTAACAAATGCAAATAAAACTACTCCAATACCATCATTAAATAATGATTCACTCTCAATTACAGTAGATAAATTCTTAGACATTCCTAATTTAGATAAAATACCTGTTGCTGCAATAGGATCTGATGGAGCTATAATACAGCCTAATAAAATACATACCCAAATATTAAGATTTATTTTAAATATCATTAAAAATAAATAAAATAATAATCCATATATAAATGCAGAAATAGCAGTTGAAATAAAAGATAAAATTGTAATACTTCTAATATTCTTAGTAAACTTATTAAATCTAACCTTACTAGCTCCAGCAAATAACATAAAGCATAATACACCATCTAATAAATAAGATTCAATATTAAAACTCTTTAAATATGATTCGATATTAATTAGAAATGGAAATTTAAATAAAAAAGTATCTATTTTAAATATTAAAAATATTACTACAGATACAATTAATATTGCTATTTCTCCTGGAATCTTAAAGGTTCTTTCATTAATTACTGAAACTAATGTTACAATTAATATAATAAAAGTGAATACAGCAAACAAATCCATAACTATTCACATCCTTCTAAAAATTGTTTGATAATATTATACTACCGTTTATTACTGAATGTAAATATTTGCAGATAGGAAGAAAAAGAGCCTAATAGAAATTAGGCTCAATACTTATTATTTTATTCAGTTTTCTTCTTCTTTTTAACAACAATAATAACTAAAACAACAATACCTGCTACCAATAAGAAAGGTAATGAATATAACACAATAGAACCTATAGTAGTACAAATACTAATTAAATAACCACCATAAGAAACAAAATATTGATAAGTCTCAGTATTAGAATTCTTATAATAGCTAATAGTAACAGTAGAATAATCTACTCTATTTGCAAGCTGAGCTAATTCCTTATATGCAGAAATTAATTTAATTTCTACCTCATCTAATGCTTGATTAATTTCTATCACTTCAGTTTTAGTTAAAGTACCACTATTTAATAGATTTAAATAAGATGTTTTTCTAGATTCTAAAAGCTCAATACTTGCTTCTAATTCATTATAAGTAGAAGTTACATCTCTTGTAGATACAGTTTTATTATTTACTCCTTCTAAGGAATCTATTTTATCTAAAAATCCATTTAATTTATCAGTAGGAATCCTATAAACATAATATGCATAATCAAGATTTTCTTGATTAGATTCTGAAATATAACCATTATCCTCTCTAACCCAATTATTAATTTTAGAAATATAATCACCAATATTATCAGAATATAATTTATAACCTACATTATAAATAATTTTATTGGTATTAGAAGTATCTACTACATTATTATCTCCATTTTCACCACCACCTGGGACACCATGGCTACCACATGAAACTAAGGAAAAAAACATAAAAAATAGGATAAATATACTTAAAAATTTCTTTTTCATAATAAGCCTCCCTCAACAACATAAACTAAAAAACAAATAGCTGCTAATAAATATGTAATACCTAATACAAATGAAATTAAATTCATTGTATTATGTCTATATTTTCTAGCAATAATACTCACAATTATTGCTGAAATAGGAAATACAATTCCAAATCCTGGAATAAATGCTAAAAAAATAGAAGCTAAAGATAAAATTAATGCAATTAAATTATTCTTTTTAAATTCCTTTTCTTTTTCATTATTTCTTTTAATTTCATACTCTTTTTTTCTTTCCTCTTCTTTTCTTTTATTTTCTTCTATTCTTAATAATCTTTCTCTTTCTTTTTTTTCATCAGGAAATTCTTCTTGTCCTAATAAAATACTAGAATTCACCTCTAAAATATTACAAATAGCTAATAAATTTTCAAAAGAAGGAACCGTTTGATTATTTTCCCAAAAGCTAACAGATTGTCTAGAAACATTTAATTGAAATGCTAATTCCTCTTGAGATAATCCCTTTAGCTTTCTAGCTTTACATAAATTTTCTCCAAAGCTCATATCCTCACCTCACTAAAATTATATAAAATAATACTATTAATAAACACCAATTGCGGCTTTGAAATTTGTCAAGTTATACTTTACAATATATATTTTATAATAAAAAAAGCATATTTCAAAACAATAAGTGAAATATGCAAAACAAAAGTAAATATTTATTAGATATTATTTAGTATTAATAACTAATAAATTAACCTCATTAGTTTTTAATTCATCATCGAAAAAAATACCAAAAATAATATCAACCTTACCAATGGAATTACGAACAATTGACAAAATATTTTCTATTTTCAAAATATTTAAATTTATATTACATTCAACTATAAAAATAGCCATTGAATCATCACATTTAGTAAAATTAAGATTAATTTCATTATTTAGATTAATTTTATTATAAAATGAATTAATTATTGTTTTATCCTTTAATACACATTTTATATCATTAAAATCAATGCTAATAAAAGATGGTAATGAAATAAACTTTGCTACTACATCTAATAAGCCTACTTCTTTTAATTTATCACAAACTTCTTTATCATTGTATAATTCTTCTTTATTTTTATCATTGCATAATTCTTCTTTATTATATTCTAACATTTTTCTCCCACTCCTCTTTATCTAAAAAATTAACATGACCAATTCTTGTTTCATTCATTAATGGTAAATATATTTCACTTGAATGATGATATTTAAAGCCAAGCTTTTCTTGTACTCTTTTTGATTTATGATTTCCATCATAATAACCACACCAAATTCTATTCATTCCTAAATCCAAAAAGCCATGTTTAATCAACATACTAGCAGCATGCGGCATATATCCATTCCCCCAAAATGGTCGACCCAACCAATAGCCTAGCTCACACTCATCATCCTTTTCAGTCATGTCAGTTTTGCCATTTAGCTTAAGTTCAATAGCTCCAATGGGCTCACTAGATCCATTTAAGCATATAGCATAACATTCCTTACCATTAAAGATATTATTAATACAAAAAATACTATCATCAATAGTTTTATGAGGTAACCATCCTGCAATAGGTCCTATATCGGGATCACTAGCATATTTGAATAATGCTTCTTTATCATTAATATTCCATTTTATTAAATATAATATTTCTGATTTCATATTAACACCAAAAAACATTATATCAATTATTTTTATAAAATTAAATACATTCTACTTTTTTTAAACTCACATTTGTATAATAATTGGTATATTCCATAGAAAAATATAAAGTGTTATCCTTATAAATACCTATACCTCTAAGTGGCTCAAAAATATAATTATCTGTTCTAAGCTCAACATAAATAATATTATCCTTATAATTACCATTATCCTGATAAATACCTATATCATAATTTAACTTTCTTTCATAAGCATTATTATTAAATAAATAAGTAATTGTAACAATATCATTTCTATCAAATGAAACATAAATACTACCATAATTATCTAAAAAGGAATCAATAGGATTATTTTCATAATCATATGATTTCTTATTAGATACTATATATTCTCCACATATTTGATCATAATAATAATCTTCAATATTTGTTCTACAGCTAGATAATATAAAAATTAATAATAAAATAAATTTTTTAATAATAACACCCCATTATCATTAGATATTATTTATTATTAATTTATTTCTATTCATAATATGATTATTTAAAAATTACTTATTCTGTAAAATGTTGTAAAAATATATATAATTTTCTTTAAAGAAAACGAAAAAAAGTATATAATAAATATATATTCATTTTGAGGAGAATGACTATGTTCGAATTCATAATAATATTCGCAATGATAATTGCAATAATAATTAATACTATAATGGCTATATTTTCTTTTAAATATAGAAAAAAGAAATTTGCATTATTCTTAGGGTTAGCCTGCTTTTATGGGGCATTAGTAGTTTTATTTTACCTATTAAGTATTTCTTTTAACTCTAAGCTTACTACTTCTATTTTCTCTAGCTTTTATTTCATTTGTATGGATTTAATGGCATTATCATTATTCTTATTTATATATTGGTTAACTGAAAGTGAAAATACAATAATATATAAAATATTAATAAGCATTGTATCCATATATGGAATATTAGATATAATATTCTTTATAGTTAATATATTTAATCCAATAGTTATAGATTATGTGTTAACGTTTGATAAATTTAGTATAGCTAATTATAAATACTTACCTAAAACATTATTCCAATGTCATATTATTTATGTATATGTTTTAGTCACTGCATCATTAGTTACTCTAATCAAAAAAACATTAATTGCTCCATCACAATATAAATCTAAATATTTAATAGTATTATTAGGTATTATTATTTGTACAATAATTAATTTATTATTCTTATTAATTCCTCAACAAATTACAGA
This sequence comes from uncultured Anaeroplasma sp., assembly GCA_945919465.1. Lineage (GTDB taxonomy): Bacteria > Bacillota_I > Bacilli_A > Acholeplasmatales > Anaeroplasmataceae > Anaeroplasma. Next base: position 11,592 of record CAMEJG010000046.1, read on the forward strand.
TCCTTATTATGTTGCAGCATTCAATATTGATTATGCATTATTTGGATATTCTCTTTTAGCATTCTTTTGTTATTATGCATCATTATTATTTTCAAAAAAAGGTATGCTAAATATAATTAAAACAAATATATTTGATAATTTAAATCAAGGATTAGTATTATTTGATTATGATGATAATATGATTTTATATAATAAAAAAGCTGTATATTATTTAGGAGAAAATAATACTAAAAATACTCCAACATTAGATGAATTTAGAAACAATTGTGATTTATTAATATCAAATGATATTGATAATGAATCATTTTCTATTCAATGCTATATTAAAAATAATGAAAATACATCTAGACCATTAAGATGTGATTATAGATGTATAAAAGATAAAAAGGATAGAATTGTAGGAAAATTATATGTATTTTCTGATGCTCAATTAGAAACAGATTTATTAACAGGATTTCATAATTGGGATTCATTTAAAAAATTTGCAATAGACAATAAAAAAAGCTTCCCTCAAAATACTAGTGTAGCTATAGTAGATATTAATAGATTAGGATTATATAATACACTAAATGGTAGGAGTGAAGGAGATAAATTATTAAAAAAACTTGCAACAAAAATAAAAGAAGTATTTCCTATTGATTCTTATTTTGTAAAAGGAAATGATGCTGCTTTAATAGCTATTTGTTATAATAAAACAGAAACAACAATTAATAATTTACTTAATGAAATAAAAAATAATTTTGAAGTATCAATTCAATTTTCTACTTCTTCAATTCAAAATAATGAAGATACAATTATTTATACAATTAATAGAGCATTTATAGGCTTAAATGCAAAAAAACTATTAGATAAGGAATCAAGTAAATCAACTCTTATTTCATCATTAGTAAAAACACTACAGGCTGGAGATGCTGATACTGAGGCTCATGTAAAAAGAACCCAAGCTTTAGGATATAAATTAGGTAAAAAATTAGGACTTTCTGATGTAGACTTATCTAATTTAAATTTATTGTGCTTATTGCATGATATTGGTAAAGTTGCAATACCTTTAGAGATATTAAATAAGCCAGGAAAACTAACTGATGAGGAATGGGAAATAATTAAATCTCATACTATTAAGGGATATGAAATAGCCAAAAGTACTCCAGAACTTGAGGGTGTTGCAGATATGATAAAATATCATCATGAAAGATGGGATGGTAAAGGATATCCTGATGGATTAAGCTTAGAAACTATTCCTCTTCTTTCAAGAATCATTTCTGTAGTTGATGCATATGATGCAATGATAAATAATCGTTCCTATAGAAAGGCTAAAAGTGTTGAGGAAGCAAAAGCAGAAATTATTAATTGTTCTGGAAGTCAATTTGATCCTAAGGTTGCCGCAGCATTTATAGAAATGATTAATGAAGAAGCTGTATTAGAAGATAAAGATTATCAAGCTTATGTAATTCCTGTTACAAAATTGGAAAAAACTGATGATTTAGGTAATAACTCTAATTTTATTTATACTGTTAAATATGCTAAATATATTTTAAATTCACAATTTAGAATAACTGAAATATCAAAGGAATTTACAGAATTTACTGGATATACAAAAGAAGATATAACAAATAATGTTATTACTCAATTAGATTTAATTCCAAAAACTGAAAGAAGTGAATATTTATGCTTAATAAATAAAGTTCTTGCAAATAATAATTTAGGTTTTTTTGAACATAGATTATTATGTAAAGATAATACTGTTAAGTATGTTATTTGTTTAGGTAGAAAATATTATGATTCAGCAGCAAAGGAAGAAAGAAGTGAAATAATAATAACTAATAGTCTCGAAACCTATGCTGCAAAAATGCTTAATACAGAATCAGAAAAGAAATCTCAAATAAGATTAAAGCTATGGGAAGAAACCTATAGAAAGGATTCGTTAACTGGATTATTAACTCATACTGCCTTTGAAAATGATATTTCTGAAAAAATATTAAAAAATATAAAGGTTACATTATTAATGATCGATGTTGATTATTTCAAGGAATATAATGATAGCTATGGTCATAAAGCTGGAGATGAGTTCTTAATTAAAATAGCTCAAACTATAGTTGCTGCAATTAATAATGATGATTTAGCCTGTAGAATGGGTGGAGATGAATTTGCTATAGCATTATTTAAAGATATTACAATAGATGATATAGATAAAATTTTTAATCAGCTTAATATAACAATACAAGCAAATCATGGTTTTAGTGTTTCAATTGGAGTAGCCTCTACATCAGATTCTATTAAAACATTTAATGATTTATATGTTGCTGCTGATAAAGCATTATATAAATCAAAAAATAATGGCAAAAATCAAATTACTATATCTAAACAATAAGCACAAAAATGTACTTACAATTTTAGCGTATATGTGATAAACTAGAATCGTCATTGGTTTTTCCTGCCATTGATACTACCTCATGATATTTTGTTTACGGTTGCCAGACCAATTAACATTATATCATGAGGTTTTTTTATTTTTAATAACGCAAGAAGCTATTTCTATTCACACAGATAGCGTATGGTTTTTTGTGAGTCTAACGAATAACAAAATAAAAAACACTACTTAAATTTAACGGTTCTTACGCTTGATAGGGTATAGAACTAGTAAAATTTAATAAATTAAATATAT
>CAMEJG010000047.1 GCA_945919465.1 uncultured Anaeroplasma sp.
ATTATAAATATAATTTTATGTTTTTTGATAAAAATAAAAAAGAGCCTTACTCACTAATAAATAAACGAGTGTGCGGCTCAGTCTCATCAATAAGATATTCATTAACAATATCATTATAACTCCAAGGTAGCATTTCTTTAGTCATACGATTATTCAAATATGAAAAATCCCATCCAGTAAAAGCATATTCTTCTTCTTTTAATAAAAAAGCTAATAATTCTTTATCCATAATTACCTCTATAATAAGCTTAAAATATATCCTACCACAATAATTAATATTTCACTTATTATTGGTAATAAAGTAGTAATAATATATTTTCTCTTATATTTATTTTTCTTACATAAACAAAATATAAATAAAATAAATGAAATTACTAAAGTAATGCCATTTACAACTAAAGAATATAATAACATTGCTAAATATATTATTCCATATCCACTAATTGAATTGGCATTATCAGCATTCTGATAATCTATAACCTTAGTATAAATTAATTCAAAAAATACAAAACCAAAGAATAATATAACAACAATATTAATAATATATAAGAATATTTTAAATAATAAATTTAGTTTAGATTCCTCCATATTAATTCTCCTTACGAACTACAAATCTATAATGAGGCATATCTACACCTCTATAATGCTTGACCCAATCATCTACCTTCTTCATACCATTTCTTAAGGCTACATTAATAGATTGAGTATTAGTAGTTCTAATGATAGATGATACTTCATTAGCATTTAATACATTAAATGCATACTCTTTTGAGGCAATTGCTGCCTCAGTCGCATATCCATGATGCCAATAATTTCTTTGAAATAAATATCCAACCTCTAAAACCTTAGAATCCTTCCAGGTTTGAATAGAAAGTCCACATTGACCAATCATTTCATTATTTTCCTTTAATACTACTGCCCATAAGCCATACCCGTAATTTTTATATCTTTCAAGTTGACTATTTAACCAATTATGAGTCTCCTCTATAGTAAATGCTCCTTGATAAGCATACATAGTTTCCTCATCTAAAAGAATTTTACATAATGCTTCAAAATCATTATTATTCATTTCTCTTAAAATAAGTCTTTCTGTTTCTAATATAATTTTACTCATAATTATCCTCGCTTTCACGTTCAAATACTATTGTACAAAAAACATCAGAGGCAAAATGATATGAATGAAGAGTATAACCTTTTTTTGAATATTCATCTAATATTTGTTGAAATTTTTCATTAAAATTATTTTTAGTTTTAAAGGCAGTGCCTATAGTTACTGACATATATTTTTTCATGATTAACTCCTTATTGTTTTTAAAATTATTTCTTTATATTTATCATCAATTCTAAATGAATCTCTAAGCTTACGTACAGTCATTCTTTTCAATTCAATATCTTTAGAATAGTCTAAATAATTATATACTAAATCTGGATAATTTATAGCTGCAGTAGCTAAAAACCAAGCAACACCCATTTTAGAATAATAATCCACTAAATATAGTTTATTTATTATTTCAAAGGCTATATTTATGTATTTATCCTCTAAATAATAGCTCATAAGCATTAGTGCTACAAATCTAACCTCATATTCCTTCTTGCTAGTAATATATTTATTAAGGTATTTAAGCATTTCATCTTGAATCTTTTTAGTAATCTTTAAAGAAGAAACTAATCCATCATGAACTGCCCAATTTTCTATTAGAGGAATAAATCTATCTAAATAATAAAATAATTCCTCATCATTCATTTTAGCCTTACCTATAACAAAAGCTTCAAGTAATACTAATTCATAATATAAATAATCATTTTCTTCTAAGAATAATTTATAATTATCCTTAGCTATTTTTTTAGCTAAATCTCTTAATATTGGTGTTCTTATTCCCAAAATAGGATATTTAGTTTTTATTAGTTTAGAAGAAAATTCTTTATAATTATTAGTAGCATTTTTCTCTAAATATTCTTTTATTTCATTTATCATAACTAATCCTCAATTGATTCTATTAATAGTATAGCTTGATAATAATCCATAATAGGAGTAATATATTTATCATCTAATTCTACTATGTTAATATCTCTTAAATAGCCTACAATATTAGCTATAGTTATATAGTCATAGCATAAGTCACTAGCTATATCATCGATATTAGGTGAAGTATTATACTCATAAATACACTCTAATACCTCTTCTGTGATACCTAAATTAATCATATACTGTCCTCCTAGGAAACATTTTCATTATAACACATTTGCTTCAAAAAGAAAAAGAGAATCACTTCTCTTCTTCATTTAATACTATTTTTATGGTTTCAGTATCTATTTTTTTAATATAAAAATCCTTTCTAGAACATCCCGCTCTACCACCACCAGCACAGGCACAAGCACAAGCACAGGCACAAGCACAGCCCCCACTACCTCTATGGCCTCCTGAACCTGTTGATACAGTCTTTGGAGCGTATAATGGTTCTCCTTTTTTATCTCTTCCGTGATATCTTCTATGCCAAAAGAAATAATGATAACGATAATATGGATAAAATCCTCGATATGAATAATAGCTTTCTTGAGTAGTTTTATAATTAACATAAAAAATAAATAAAAATACTAAAACTATAATACTAACTATAATTATTGGAATAATCCATGTATAATCTTCCTCTTGTTGTTTAGATATATCAATATTAGGAAAGGCATCAATATCATATGATAGTCTAATTTCAACTGTTTCATCATAATTTAAGCTTCCATTCCATTGATAATAACCATCAATTAAAGAAGCTCTATCATCAACACTCTTAACATTCAAAGAATTCCATTTAATAGTATAGCTTCCAACCCTAATATATTCAAACCATCCTGGTCTAAAAGTATAATTAACATATTTGGGAGTATTATTATCACTATCTATTTTAAATAAATGAGATGCAGTAAAGCTAAATGATAGATTTAATACTTGTCCAGCTTCAAAGCTATTATATAAATATAATCTAACAAAATATCCATCATTTTCAATATAGTTAATACTTTTAATATCATTAGAATCTTCTTTTATATTGTATACATGTCTATTAGGTACACCTATATCAATATAATCTTCATTTCCAGATTTCAATACATCCCAAATTAAATTATATTCAAAATCCATAGTACCATCATCATTTGGATTAACTGTAATATTATATTTTTCAATATAATCATAATCATCACTTGATGGTGAATATGTAAATGACATTAAAATTGACAGAATTAATAAAATTAATATTTTCATCTTCTTGCCTCCTTTAATGCACATACTTCTAAATTTTTTACTGCAAATTTTCTTTGGTTTTTACATTTTTTACTATTCCAAATTTTCTTAAAATCAGTATTTAATATATTTCCTAAACCATCTTCAAAAAGCCAAGATTGGCATGGAATAACTTCGCCATTAGGGGCAATGGCCATATTAGATAGACAAGCACCACATGATGGTACTACCATATTCATCTCTCTTAACAAATCACTTTTAATCCAACCAGGAGAAGTAAATGATATTTCAAGTTCATTTTCTCTTGCGAATAAATATGCTTCTTTAAGAGAATTATATATTTCATCACTAGATAATTCTTTAACATTATCCTCTAATGCTTTACCAGTAGGAATTACACCTGATGTTGAAAAATATCTAATACCTAATTTTTTTCCAAATTCTACTGTTTTAACATAATCAGAATTAATACTACATAATGGAGTATTAATACTTACATCCAGTCCAGCTTTAATAGCATTTTTAATTCCTTCAATAGTCTCATCAAAATGATCTCCACCTACCATTTTATTATGAATATCTTTATCATAAGAATATAAAGTAACCTGAACACTATCTAAATCAGCATCATATAGCTTCTTACATAAATCATATGTTAATCTAATACCATTAGTATTTAGTCTCGTAACAAACCAAGAAGCATATTTAACTAATTCAGGCAAATCCTCTCTTAAGGTAGGCTCTCCACCTGTAAAGGTAACTGCTGGTATATTAGCCTTTTTTAATTTATCTAATACCTTAAACCATTCTTCCTTAGTAAGCTCATTAACTATTGCCATTTTTTCATTACCGGCATAGCATAATAAGCATTTTTGATTACAGCTCCAGCATCCCTTTTTTTCCATAGATGATATCATTAAATCCATTCTATGAGGAGCTCTCATATCCTTAGCATATTCACTTAATGTTAAATATCCTATTTCATATTTAGGCTCTTCTCCTCTTGAAATAGACTCTAAAACCTCAATAATATCATTCAAATCCTTTTTAACTGCAGTTTCCTTTGCATCTGGATATATATCTTTTATTCTATTAAATATTTTTTTAAATAAACCCTTTAATTCCCCTTCATTATATGGTCTATCAAATGATTCATTAAAAACACTAATAAATTCTTTTAATAATACTGCCCATGCAGTTTGTAAAGGTAATACTGAATATCCATTAATAATAACCACCCAAGGTATACCAGGCTTTAATCTTTTAGGAGGTACAAGATGAATTCTAATAACTCCAGGTCCCTTTGGATCTAAAGTGATATGATATACCTCATTACAATTTTTTAAATATTTACCTATTCTCATAATATCCCCCTAATTATTCTCTAAATAATCTAATAGTTCTTTAGTCTTACTCCAATATTTAATTCCCCAATTATTGAAATTCCACTCTTCCATATAATTATTACATTCATAATCAACATAATATAAGATAGAATTACATAAAATAAAATTTGTAGGAAAATAATCTATATTTAAATTATTATTTTTTAAAACATTTGCCATATTTCTAACCTGTATTAATCCAAAAGAAATATCAACATCATTTTTTATATCTTCTAATATTGTATTACCTTCAATATATTCCTTTAATATTCTTTCATTATTATAATCTACATCAAGCATTTTAGGCATATTTATTCCAATATTATTTAATCTATTATAATCATTTATTTCACTTTCAAGCTTATTACCAAAATTATAATAGCTACATGGTTCATGATGTATTTGTTTACATACAAATAATTTATTATCCTTTTCTACTAAATAGGAATATCCTCCCTTACCATGTCCTAAAAGCTTTATTATTTTAAATTCAATATTATTTACACTTATATAATCCATATTAATTTTCATTATTAAAAACATCAATTAAAATAGCTCTACAAGGAGCCCCATCACAACCATTTAAATTAATTGGTGCTGTATTTAAAAAATAAACTCCTTCTTTAATATTATTTAAGCTAATACCTTCAAGTAAAACAACTTCTTTTCCTAAAAGTACTAAATGTACTGCCATTGGAGCATCAATAGGCCCAATTGTTTGAGATTCATTTCCAATTAAATCAATTCCATAATCAGCAAAATATTTTGAAGCTTCTAAAGAAACAACTACATTTCCTTTTAATAATAGTTTCTTTTCAGAACCATTATATTTATTTTTCGCTTCATTTATTAAATTAACTGCATCATTTTTCTTAAATTCCCCATTAAATTCTTTAACATAACAAACACCTATAAGCTTATTTAAAGGTATTTCATCTATAGTTTTACCATCATTAATAAAATGATTAGGTGAATCTATGTGAGTACCATTATGAGCACACATAATAAGCTTCGTAATATTACAAGGATCATTATTATCTATACTTGAAATCTTTATTTTTTGAGGTTCAGGATCTTTAGGATATATTTCACAACCAAAAACAGGCTGAGAAATATCATATATTTTTAATTCATTAAAATTCATAAGATAAACACTCCTTGATAATAGTTTATCATAAAAATAAAATAATTAATATATTATATTTGTATTAAGTCATATTGACTTATTTATTAAAAATGATATATAAAAGATAGAGGTGATTCTATGGATATAAGAAATAAGAATTTAAATATAAATTATTCTATGCATAATCATACTAAAAGATGTGGTCATGCTTATGGTGAGGATGAAGAATATGTCCTTAACGCAATACAAGAAGGATTTCTTCATTATGGTTTTTCAGATCATGGTATGTTTTTAGATATGAAAAAAAGAGACTATGGAAGAGATGCTAATCTTTTAGAAGATTATATAAATAGTGTAAATAATTTAAAGGAAAAATATAAAGATAAAATAAATATTTATTTAGGATTTGAAATTGAATATGATAAAAATCATTTAGATTATTATAAAGAATTATATAATAAATATGGTTTTGATTATTTAATATGTGGTCAACATTTCTACATTAAAAATAAAAAAGCTCATTATTATTTTAATGAGTATGATGATATTGAAATGATAAAAAAATATAAAGATGATCTAATTGAAGCAATGAAAACAGGATTATTTACATATATTGCTCATCCAGATTTATTCTTTAATAGAATTACAAAAATAACAGATGAAATATTAGCAATTTGTGAGGAAATAGTATTAGCTAGTATCAAATATGATATTCCCCTAGAGGTGAATTTAGGAGCTATGAGATATGGAAATCTTATGGCTCAAATAAATGGAACTTTTCCCTATCCTAATCATTATTTTTTTGAGATAGCCAAAAAATATAATGCCAAGATTGTTATTGGAATTGATTCTCATAATCCAAATGATTTAGTATTCAAAAGAGATTTAGATTTTGCAAAAAACTTTATTGAAAAGCATGAATTAAATATAATCAATGATTTTAATGATTCATTTATTAAGAATAATAAATAACCAATAAACTGGTTCAAAAGTCAAAGACAAAAAGTTGATAGTAACTAATTTATATTAATAGATGGTTTTAGGAGGGATATCGATTCCCTCCTAATTTCATTTTATTGTTAAATTAATATAAAACTTACCTGTCCTAGTCAAAAAAATCCTAAAGTCTAGGATTTTTATCGTTATATATGGTTAATTTAGAAGTAACATACAATTTCCTAAACGATAAAAAACTTTGACGTATTGCGGCAAAGTTCTTCTTTCAATATGGTGTGCCTGATGAGACTTAAACTCACGACCTTAACCTTCGGAGGGTTACGCTCTATTCAGCTGAGCTACAGGCACATTTTTTGTATATTATAAATCTAATACTTAAAAAAGACAAATGCGATTATATATTTATATTTATATATAACCGCATTTTTCTATTAATTTATCATTCTTTTTTTATATTTATAAGAAATATTCTTTCTTACAACATAAACTGTAATTGCAGCAATACTTACTGTTCCAAAAATAGCTAAGAAAACATACACTGGAATCATATTAGTATATGCCTTAACCTGACCCCACATAATAACAACAGAATCATTATAGATTCCAAAATCATTCATAATTGCACATCGAGAAATAACATATTCACTTGGATATTGAGTATATAATGAATTCTCACTTCCTAAATAAGGATATATAATAGCTCTTCTTCCTTCACTAATAGTACCCTCAAATAAATATGATAAATCATATCCTATGACTTCTTCCCATGATTCTAGATCTAAAGGAGAATTGGTTGTATCAGATATACAATTATAAATAACTCCATTATAGCTTACCATATCTCCTTCAACATATTCACAAGAATCATCATATTCTAAGGATTCAAAATATTCCTCATTTGTTGGATCAATTATTAAATCAGCAGGCTTTTCTAAAATACATTCAAATAATTCATCATTAAATATAACATATGACTCTTCATAATATTTAGAAGTAGGACAATAATCACAAGCTCCATAAGTATATCCTACATAGCTTAATAGCTCATCTCCAACAATATATGGAGTATATCCAATATATTCCATATTATCAGCTGCATTTTGAGGATCTGATAAGAAATTTAAAAATGCATATGCTAATTCTTTATTAGCACCCTTTGGTAAGGTCCAAGCATCATACCAAATATTACTACCATCCTCTGGTACATAATATTGTAATACTTTATCTTGTTCTTCTAATGCTTGATATATAGAATATACTGCATCACCTGAATAAGCTAAATTAAGCTTAATTTTTCCTGTAATAATATCATTTTTTCCAGAATCAACTTCAAATCCAAAAATATTATCCTTAAGTGAAATTAATTCTTCCTTTACAGTATTAATCTTTTCATAATTTTCATTACTAGATTCTAGACTTCCATCTAGCTTAAAATCAAAAATATCTTGAATCATTTCATTGTATTTTGATTGATTCTCTAATGTTGGATTGTTTAAATAATTATTCATCAATTCAATAAATTCATCTGATTTAGAATAACCATGCATTAATCCTACAACAAAGGCATCTCTAATTGAATTTTTAATAGAAATTACATATTCATAATCAGTATCCCAAAATACATCCCAAGATTTAACATCCTCTTCTATTGTATCAGTATAGCTAGGATCATAAATAATACCTAAAGTACCCCACATATATCCCACCGCAAATTCATCTAAATTTACAGTGTTTCCTTTATATGAAACTTTCATCTGACGAAGCTTTTCTCTTAATGATTTGGCTGCATATTTTTCATAATTTGGAATATGAGTATTAAAATCATCCATAGGAATTACTAATTCCTCTTTAATAAGCTTTTGAATCATATAATCAGAGGTACAGATTAAATCATAGGTACCTTCCTTTTGAAGTGTAAATTGATTATACATTGTTTCATTTGTATCATAAGTATAATAATTTACATTAACACCATATTCTTCTTCAAATTTACCAATAATATCAACACAACCATCATTTCCTTGTGAAATATAATCCTCAACATTATAAATAGTCAAGGTTTGGCCTTCAAATTCACTTTTAGCATTGATAATACCATTAGGTAAAATAGAAATAATTACTAATAATAAAATAAAATTAATCAATAATAAATATATTTTTTTCATATTCTACCTCTTGATTTTTTTATTTTATTTGCTGCCTTATTATTATAAATAGTAATACTTATAACAACAGCTAAAACTAAAATAAATAATATTGTACTTAACGCTCTAACCTCAGGTGGAATAGGGTGTTTTGCGACAATCTTTTGAATATAGGTTGAAATAGTTTCAAAGGACGGTTCTTTTAAATATTGAGTAATTACAAAATCATCTAAAGATAATGTAATAGAAATTAAGAAGCCTGAAAAAATACCGGGTAATATTTCAGGCAATACTACCTTAAATAATGCATACCAAGGAGAAGCTCCTAAATCAAGTGCAGCCTCATAAATATTAGGATCCATTTGAGTTAGCTTTGGCTTTACATTTAAATAAACAAAAGCTACTGTTAATACAATATGTCCAATCAATAAAGTAAAGAAGGTATAATTAGTATTTAATACCTTAAATAATACTGCAAGTGATAATGCCATTACTATTTCAGCATTAACTACAGGTAATTGAGTCATCACTTCAACACTCTTTTTATAGTGTCCCTTTGAATAATAAGTACCAATTGCACCAATAGTGCCTAATATAGTTGAGCATAAAGCTGATACTACCGCAATAATAATAGTATTTTTAGTTGCATTCATTAATGCCTTATTATTAAATAAATCAGTATATAATTGAAATGAAAAGCCTTGCCACTTGCCAAGCTGATCACTTGGTGTAAAGGAATAAACAGCTAATACTAAAATAGGAAGATAAATAAGGATTAGCATTAGGTATAAATAAGATTTAGCAAATATTTTTTTTATTTTTTCAGCTTTTACCATAATGATCTTCTTCCTCCTTCATCATCCTTTGAGAATTTTCGAGTAATAACTACACTTATGCCTATTAATAATAACATTATTAATGCCATAAATGATCCAAAATTCCAATCTGCTTGATTAAAATATAAATCAATATAAGAACCAAATAATACAACATTATATTCTGATAAAATATCAGAAATAACATATGAAGATAAGGTTGGCATAAATACCATTGTTGCTGCAGAGACAATACCAGGCATAGTCATAGGTAAAATTACCTTAAAAAAGGTTTGAATTGGTCTAGCTCCTAAATCATTACTAGCCTCTATTTGAGATTTATCCATTTTTAGCATTGTAGTATATAATGGCAAAATAACAAATGGTAAATAATTATATACTAAACCAATCATTGTTGTAATATTAGAAAATTCTCCTGTAGATATTCCAATCCAATTAAGAAGATCTCTTGTTGCACTAGTTCTAATAATAAAGTTTATCCACATAGGAGTAACAAAAAGCATAACTAAAACTGAAGATTTATTATATTTTTTATTTGCTAAAATCATAGCTAATGGATATCCAATTATTAAACATAATATAGTATTTAAAATTGCATAAACAAATGATATTAATAAAACATTAACATTAGTTGAATCACTTAAAAATTTAATTAAATTATCGAATGTAAATGCTCCACCCTTATTAGTAAATGCATAATATACTATAAAACAAATTGGTATTACTATAAAGCAAATTAAAAATAAAACATAAGGAATAGATAAATACTTTCTTTTAAACTTCATATTTAGACAAATCCGCCTTTAATGTTAATTTAATTTTACTAGAATCAATCTTAACACTTACAGTATCAAATTCATTCCAAGTCCATTCAGTATCAACAACAAAATCATCTTCATCCTCAGTTCTAACTATTAATTGATAATGGTCTCCTATCCAAACCATTTGAACAATTTGACCAGTAATATTTCCTTCTTCTAAATTATCACTAATCTCAATATCCTTCATATCTATTTCTGCTATAACATCAATATCATTTAAATCATATTTCTTTCCATTTGGAGTGATCAAATACCCTTCATCATCTAAATGAGATCCAGCTACTAATTGAGTTACATCACAATCCCAATTTGTTCCTGCAAAAACAACTTTATTATTCTTATTAATATACGCATCCTGATAAATATTTGAAGTATATTCACGATGCATAATTTGAATTAAATCAGGCTCAATTGTAAGTGATACAAAAATATCAATTGGGTGATCAACTACAGATTGAATTAATACCTCATTATTACCAACCATTGCAGTATATTGATAATGAATACCCTTAAATATTTTATTAACAATCTTAGCCTTTACCCCAGGATAATTTTCATCATGAATTACAATGTCTTCCGGTCTAACAACAACATCAACCTTTTCATTTATTGGAAAATCATCAACACAATCCCATAATTTTCCTAAGAAACGAACCTTCATCTTATCAATCATTGTACCAACATAGATATTAGATTCACCGATAAAATCTGCAACGAAGGCATTTTTAGGTTCGTTATAAATATCCATTGGAGTACCAATTTGTTGAATTTGTCCATCTTTCATAACAACAATTACATCTGACATAGTTAATGCTTCTTCTTGATCATGAGTAACATAAATGAATGTAATACCAAGCTTACGATGCATTTCCTTTAATTCTAATTGCATTTCTTTTCTCATTTTTAAATCTAGGGCACCTAATGGTTCATCTAACAATAGAATTTCCGGTTCATTTACAATCGCTCTAGCAATAGCTACTCTTTGTTGTTGTCCACCTGATAATGTAGTAACATCACGACATTCAAAAGACTCTAAATCTACTATCTTTAATGCTTTATTAACCTTTTCATCTATTTCTTGTCTTGTATATTTACGATATTTAATTTTTACTTTGCCATTTTTATCAGTAACCTTATAAGGTATTTTCTTTAATTTTAATCCGAAAGCAATATTATCATAAACATCTAAATGAGAAAATAATGCATACCTTTGAAATACAGTATTAAGAGGTCTTTTATATGGTGGTAATTGAGAAATATCCTTTCCATTTAATAAAATTTCTCCACTTGTAGGCATCTCAAGTCCTGCAATCATTCTAAGTGTAGTAGTTTTCCCACATCCAGATGGTCCTAAAAAAGTGACAAATTCTCCTTTTCTAACATATAAATTAAAATCCTTAACTGCATAGGATTCATCAAAAACCTTATTAACGTTTTTAAGCTCTAATATTATATCTTTTTCCATTCATTTACTCTCCTTTTAAAAATTTGGGGGACTACTAATCCAAATAACCTTAGCTAATTTATTAGTATGATTATATAAATAATGCTTATTATCTGTAGTGAAATAAAAGCTTTCACCTTTATTTACTATAAATTTCTTATTACCATAAATTAAAGTAATTTGTCCTTCTAATACATAGCCAAACTCTTGTCCTTCATGAGGCATATCTAATAATGTTTCTCTTTTTGGTTCTATTTCACAAATAATAGGCTCCATTTCATTTTTTTGAGCCGTCGGGACTAACCATATTGTCTTAAAACCATCAGAATCCTTTTCAAAATAATCATCATTAGAAAATACTATTTGTTCTTCTTGTTCCTCTTTAAAAAATTCATGCAAATTACTTCCTAAAGCAGTTAAAATATCTATAAGGGTACTTATAGAGGGACTAGTTAAATCATTTTCAATTTGCGAAATATAACCTTTAGTTAATTCACAACGATTAGCTAGTTCTTCTTGAGTAAGCTGACATAAATTTCTCAAGTTTCTTATTTTTTCACCAATAGACATACCAATACCTTCTTTAAACTTTAAGTTTAATATTACTAAACTATTTCCATTTTACAATTTGATAATATAATTGTCAAATAAAAAATAAATCCTCCTATTAAAATTTGGTTCTTACGCTTGATAGGGTATAGGACTAGTAAAATTTAATAAATTAAATATATTGGATGATACCTTTAAAGAGAAAATAGAAAAACATTTCTTAAACAGATTGACTAAATTACATCTTCCGTATAAAATACGTTTGATGAGTTTAAATCTCGTTTTCGACACTTCTAAAAGTGAAAAATGCAAAAAAGCTAATGGTGACA
>CAMEJG010000048.1 GCA_945919465.1 uncultured Anaeroplasma sp.
GATAATAATAAAACTATAAAAATAATGGTAGGTGCCTATCAAATATGCTTACTATTGATATAAAAAATAACCAAAAAATATGAGTTATTATTTCTATTGAAATTATTAAAAATACAATACTTAATAATGTAAAAACAATTCCTGCTTGTTTATAATATGGAGTTTTATCCATATTATCTCTTTCTTCTTTTGTTCCAAAAATATAAGCATTAACAAACAAAAATCCTCGATTACAAAATTGCATAACCGCAATGAATAATAAAATAATAGATAAAGCAAATGTAATTAAAAACAATATTAAATCTTCCATATAACTCCTAAAAAAACCTCTAAGATATTCTTAGAGGCTAAAATATTATTTGTATTCGTATTCTACTACTGTTGAATAGTTTACTGCTCCACTTACAGTAATACCTACTGCAGTTGCTTCAATAGAAATCTCAACTGAAGATTGTACCTCAACAAGATATCCATTTTCATTAAATGTATAAACTGCTTTCATTCCCTTACCAGTGATTGATGCACCTTCAGGCATACTAGAAGATAATCCTGATTCTTCTAAAAATTGTTCAGAAGTGAATTCAATTGTAACAATAATTTTCTTTCCATCAATAGAATATGTTGCTAAATCATTAGCAGTAGAAACAAAAACATCAAATGTTTTTAGACTAGGTTTAACCTCAGTAGAATTTTCTTTTGTTCCTTCTTTGAATATTGTTTTAAATACTCCCTCAGATTTAGATACTACTTCTGTAGTTGATTCAGTACAACTAGTATATTTAACTGATGAATAATCATAATTTTCTTTAGCAAAATTTACGGCTTCATCCTTAGAAACTGATTTTGCACAGCTTGTTAAAAATAATAAAACTGCCATAAGTACTGCAATAATACTAAATGTCTTTTTCATTTTTCTTTTTCCTCCAAAAAAAATTATAGCAATTATAAAGATAAACTTCAATAATAATTATATAAATACTAAAAAAATAAATAATATTTTATTATTAATGGATTATCTATATATTTTTTAAATAATCTTCTAATATTTTTATACCATTATAAGAGTCTTTTATCA
Organism: uncultured Anaeroplasma sp.; assembly: GCA_945919465.1. Taxonomy (GTDB): domain Bacteria; phylum Bacillota_I; class Bacilli_A; order Acholeplasmatales; family Anaeroplasmataceae; genus Anaeroplasma. The sequence continues at coordinate 1,076 of CAMEJG010000048.1, forward strand.
TTTCTTGTATTTTATAAAATTCATAGGTTTTATGCATTTCATTCAATACTTTAACAAAACTATCTTTACCATATTTATGAATAAATCTAGCACTGACCTTTGCTGCATTACCATCATTATTTTCCTTATTGTAAAAACCAATTTCACATTTTTCTAATAAAGGACAATCATAACATCCCTCTAAATCTTTTTCTTTAGCACATTTAACATTAGGACAAATGTGATCTTCAAATAATGTAGCATAAGAACAACAATTATATTCACTTCTACACCCACTACACCATTCTCCTAAAAAACAGTGATTACAAGAAAAACCACATACAGCAATTCTATTACTAATTTTCTTTTTTTCTATTTTTATAATTTCATTTTTTATCCTTAAGAAAGCTTCAATATGCATAATCCAGTGCCTAGAAAAAGGCATTTTTAATAATCCTAAAATATTTTTACTACACCAATAATCAATAAGCCAAATTGATGATTCATTATGTGAAACATAATTAGAAGCATATAAATAATTCTTTTTTTCTTGAGGGATTTTCTTTTTTATATCTTCATATTTTAAATTTGAAATATAATCATTAGATTCTAAATATACCTCTTCAAAATAATTAAATAATTCAATTATATTAATTGATTCTGAAAAAGAAATTATTTCATCTTTATTTAATTCATTTCCTGTAGTTTTAATATTTATATTTAGACGTTTTTGATAATCATTTTTATCAAATACTTGTTCTAGATTATTAATAATAGTATTACAAACAATATCTTCTATTCTAGTAATATGATAAATTGAATAAGCCATTGTTTTAGAATCATAGCCTTTTGAATTAGGAAAAATAATAAGTGAATATCCCTTAGGATTAAAACCATTTTTAACATTCATTATAGTTTCAAATAATTTTTTTCTAAGCTCTAAAAGCTTTTGCTTTCCTTCATCAAAGGTTTCTTTTTTTATTATTAACTCTTGAAAGCTTTTATTAAGCTCACTCCATTCTTTATTCATAATCATTCCTATTTAATAATCTTTCTAATGCTTCTTTATTATTAGAAATAATCATTTTAATCTTATCACAACTATTTAAATCACAACAATCTCCACAAGAATTAAAACTTCTACTAATAGCACATTTTCGAATTGGACAAAGTGACTCACAAAATGGGGTTTTTACACCATCCATATGGCATCCAGTACAATTAATCATTTTCTTTGTGATCAATACATTATTTAATTTACTCCATTCTTCACTTACTTTTATTCTTAATTCATCATCATTGTTGATTGTTGCGATTCTTGCTTCACAATTCTTACAATCTAGACCACAATAGGCAATAAGACTATCTTTCATCATCCCACATCCATTCACATGAAGCTAATAAATCTGTTCCATCCAAAATAACTTCATCCTTATATAAAAATTGATATTTACTTTCAATAGCTATATTTTCTTTTATATATCTATTCATACTGCCTTTAACAGGAGCTTTTAGCTTATGACCACTAGGATTATTTACATCAATAATTAATCTATATTTTCCCTTTTTCAATTCTAAATGAGAATCAGTTAACTTTTTAATTTTTACATTATTCCAAGTACATAAATAATATTCCTTATCATCTATTTTAATAAATCCTAATACACCAGTAAAACTAAAAAATAAAAAAGGGATATTCGCAACAGCTATTGTTATTGATTTATGATTTGGTAATAAAGAATTATACCAAATATATTTTTTAGGAAAATTAGTACCACTATCTCCTTCAATATAACCATATCCATTATTAAAATCATATTTTATATCATTATATTGAATTACACCTTCTATATCATGATACATTGAGTAAATACTATGCTTACATTCCATAAACGGAATATAAGAAAATGGTCCCATTACTTTCTTTTTTAAAGGATGAAATTCTTTTAATAATATATTTCCTTTAAATAATAAATTATCTTGTTCTATTTCAAAAATAAAATGATGCTCATTAATAATTTGAACTTGATTGATATTATTAATATTATATGAGGATTTCTTAGTAATAAGCTGAACAGATTTTCCTTCATTTGAATTTGCAATAATAATTGCAAAAGAAAAACCATTATTGTTAATAAATTTATAGTATTTACCACTAAATTTATTTTTCATTATCATTTTTCCTTTCTAATCAAATATTCTTGTATATCTATATGAAATATTTTTTATAGCCTCATTAATTCTATCTATATTAGAAATAATATATGAAGGACCTTTAGTTCTAGTAATTGCAGTATAAATTATTTGTCTATTTAGTAAAGGATGCCCACTCTTTTTAGGTAAAACAACTAAAATATTATTATAGCCTGATCCCTGTGATTTATGAATAGTTATAGCATATGCATAAATAACCTTATTTAAATCTAGCATACGTAAAGGGTATAACAAATAATTACCAAGCTTTAAAACTTTATCGTCTATATTATCTGAATCTTTAGGATAAAGCTTTGAAGTTTTTGAAACTAAAAAATATAATGTCTCACAATTTTCAAAAGAAATTATAATACCAGTATCACCATTATCTAAATCTAAAGCCTTATTGTTTTCAGTAATCATTAAAGGAATACCAGGATAAAATCCTTTTATAGAGGTGTTTTTATTGTTAATTACTTTATTTTTAATAATATTATTAATATTACTAACTCCTAATTTCCCTTTATTTTCAGCACATAAAACACGAGCCTCATCAATATTTTTATAAATACTAGTAAGTTCATTTTCATCAAATTTCACATTAGTACATAGTTTTTCATAATTAGAATAAAAATGTATACCCCATTCTGATATAATATCTTCAAATCTTTTTTTAGATTCTTCTTTTTCTTCATAAAAAAATACTGGGTAGCTATTTTGTTGACGGATTAACTTTTCTTCTTTTGTTTCATTTTCTTTCGGTATTAATCTATTAACAATATTAAAATCATCAAATGATTTAAAATCTAAATTAGTAACCTCATTACCTAAATTAACCTCCATTGATAATTTATAAACATCAGATCCTTCAATAAACCTATGTGATTTTGTTAATTCAACAATATTATTTTTTAAAGGATTATATGATAATAAATCAGCTAAAACTGCTCCACATTCCACTGATGGAAGCTGATGCTTATCACCTAAAATAAAAACTCTAGCTCCAATAGGTATAGCCTTTAATAATGAATCAAAAATACAAATATCAATCATACTTGATTCATCAATAATAAAGATAGAATTGTTATCAAATTGATTATTTTCATTATAAATAAATTCATTTGTAGAATAATCTATTTCTAATAGCTTATGTATTGTATATTTATTTACGTTTCTTAAAATATTTATTTCTCTATCGTAATTATGATTATCTGGGTTATTTCTAATGAATCCTTCTATTTCTCCATCAATACTTTCTTTTATTCTAGAAGATGCTTTACCACTAGGAGCTGTTAAATAAATATTATAATTACTATGTGCTTTTAATAAAGCTAATAATAAATAAAATACAGCTGTAGTTTTACCAGTACCAGGTCCCCCACATAAAACCAAATTTTTATTAATACCATTATTTATAAATTGTTCTTGTTCTTTTGAGGCAGTAAGCCAAATGGATTTTATATCAAAATCAATATTGATATTATCAAAATAATTAATAAATAATCTTTCAATAGAATTTTTAATACCATTTTTAGCAATAAAATATTTTCTTGCATATAAATAATTATTATATATAATAAATAATTTATTATCGCCAATAATACTATCTAATTTATTTAATCTATCTATATTAATTAATGCATCTTTTCCACATAAATAGATATTAGATATTTTATCTTCTAGTATTTTTTTTTCTTCTTCATCTTCTATTAGAGAGGATAATAAAATAATATTACCCTCACATTTATTTTTCCATTCTTTTATAAGTAATTCTTTTTCTAATGGCATACATGAAGAACCACTACTAACAAAAACAAAATATAAAGAGAAAATCTTCATTACTTCATCATCAACATAATCTTTTAATAAATATTTAGCTACATATTCCCATACTGGATCAATAAATCGATATTCTATTAATGCTTTTATAAATTCACTATTACTCATTCGATTTACCTCCATAAAGAATTTTATTCATAATATAATCAAACTCTTTTTTTAAATCATTATAGCATGACCAAGTTTCAGCATATATTCCATTAGGTGTATCTTCTTTACAGCCTCTAATAAACACATAATAAATACCACCAAAATGATTATTGAATGCATCATCTAAAGAATCAGCATAATGAGAACTATATAACCAATTAACTAATGTATAGGAATATAATACTCTTTGAATTGAATAATGTCCATCAACTCGTTTTTTAATATCTAAATAATTATTATAGCTTAATAAATCATTATCATTTATTGTATCAGATTTCCAATCTAATATTGAAAAATAATCACCACGTCTAAATAATAAATCAATAAATCCATTACAATAATTTGATAAATTAACATTTTCTAATCCAAAATTAAATTCTGCCTCAGCCTTTCTATCAACACTTGGTATTTCACAAAGCTTAAAGCTATTTGATGTATCAATTTTATTACCATTAATTATTGGTAATGAAGCATTTAATACATTATAAACAATATTTGCTACATATTCTATGAAGCTATCTTTATTTTTTATATTATTAGCATTAAATCTATCACTAATTACCTCTAATAAATTGTTATTATTATTAATACTAGTAAACTCAAAATTCTCAAATATTTCATGTAATGTAGTACCAATTGCTGCTCCTTTAGGAAATAAATCTGGAATTTGAATAGGATCAATATTAGAATAATTTAATTCTAATGAAATTCCTGATTTATCAAATCCACTTAAATTTTCTTCAAGCTCATTACCCTCTTTATTAGAATTTAGATTATCATCTAATACAATATTATCCTCATTTATTTTTGACATAGAAGCATAGGAATGCTTATATAAATTATGCTTATTCATATTTTTAGAAATATTTTTTAATATATCTAATTGTCTATTTTTTTCAATAATAGTTTCATTTTCATTAGTATTAGCTTTAATAATTGTTTTAATATTAGCTTTAATTTCTTCTAAATTAATCTTATGATAATCATATTCTTCTATAGAAAAATAATCCTCATTATCTTTAGAATTTATAAATTCAATAGTAGCATTTGATACTTCAACATCTTTATTATTTTTATAATATGGTAAAACTAATAAATATTTATGTCTAGTATAGGCAACATAGAATAATCTATCAAATTCTTTATTAATTTCATCATTATATTTATCCTTATCCATCGTTAAATAAGCTCTAATATTATTATCATTATCTTTTTGATGATAAATACCAACACTCATCATATTATTCTTTTGTTTCTCACCACCAACACTAAACACAATCGCTCTATCTAGTCCCTTTGATGCATGCATAGTCATTAGCTCAACACAATCGAAATCCGTACCCTTTTCTACTATTGAGCTACCTTCTTCATCATCACTTTCTCCATTATTTAATTTAATTAAATGATTTTTTAAATCATATAATGAATTTCCATCAAGAAGATATTCTAACGAATAATCACCAATTTGTTTAAATACATTTAATGATTGTATATCAGTTAAAGTAGACATTCTAGATTCTATTTTAGAATCTTCTATAATAGAATTAATAAGCTCGATATATTTATATTCGCCTGCAAGATTCTTCCATTTTAAAATTAATTCCATTTCTAAAGTTGAATCTCTATCATAATATGGGCTTGATATTTCATTTAATGATTTATCAAAGAATTTAGTAAATAAAGCTTTTCTAAAAATATTACGATTATTACCTGTAAAATCAGGAATTAAAATTGCATTAATTAAGGCTATCCAATGATTACATTCAATACCCCCAAAAAGCTTATTATCCTTATATTTTACATAAGGAATTCCAGCTTTTTTAAGTTCATATTCAATAGAATTAAATTCAGATCTAGTTCTTCCTAAAATCATAAAATCCTTAAAAGAAACATTATTTGAATTTCCTTTTTTATCAATTAATTGTAATCTAGTTTTACCATTTTCATCAAACATACAATAATCTGTAATCATCTTAACAATCATTTGAGCATATTCAAATGGACTAACAGAAGATAATTCTAAGCTTTCTTTATCCTTTTTAGCTACAACACTAATTCCCTTAATACTTTTTCCATCGAATCTAGCATCTAATTGTTCTAAACCAATCCCAACTTCTCTATAATCTAAAGAATTAAATTTTTCTACCTTAAATAATCTATTATAGGAATCAATTGAAGCCTTTGAGGATCTATAATTATTAGGTAATACCTTTAATAACCCACCTTTTTCTTCTATAGCTCTTACTGCAGAATCATATACAGTTAAGTCAGCACCCTGAAATGAATAAATAGCTTGTTTTCTATCTCCAACTACTATAATATGATTATTTTCATTATCTAAAAATATTGTTTTAAAGATATCCCATTGAATCTGATTAGTATCCTGAAATTCATCTATTAATGCATATTTATATTTCATAGATAATTTTTCTTTTAATGAATTATCTATAGATAAAACTGCTTCTCTAACCTCTCTAAGCATATCATTAAATGAAAACCATTTATTATGGCGCTTAAGCTCTTGCCACTTCTTATATAATTCAATAGCTGATTCTTCAAAATTACAAATAATAGTTTTTTTAGAATATAATTCTTTTAATTTTTTTATTGGTTCTAAAATATCATTTATTTTTTGACCTTTAAATGAATAATTAAAATTACCAGTATTAGAAATATTATCAAATAAAGAATTTTTAAGTTTATTAATTTGATTAATTATTTCTTCATATTTTGTTTTATCTTTTTTAGCATTTTCATAGGTTTCTTTATTTTGTTTTTCTAATTCAGTTAATTTTCTTTTATTTCCAATTTCTTGTCTAATTTCTTCTAAATTAGACATTGTACTATCACATAAAGAAATATTATCTATTAATTCTTGATAATAACCTTCACCTTTAAAAACTAAAAAAACCTCATGAACTTGATTTGTAAATTCTATATCAGAAGAATCATTAAATTCTAAAAAGAAATCAATAATTTCATTATAATTTTTTCCTACTAAAGTAGATAAATTATTTAAATAATTTTCACAATATGTTTTTTGTTCAAATGAAATAATTTCAGGAACAATATTATAGTCTTTATCTAAATATAATTTATTAACTATATCTTTGATTTCTCCTTTATCATTACCATCTTTATTTTTCAACATTTTAAGCTCAATAGAACCATCATATAAAGAATCTCTAATAAATTTATCATATAAGCTTTGTATTTTTGAATCATCTACTACATTTAAATCCTTAGGAAGTCCCATTGTAAAATAAAATTCTGATATTGTATCCTTACAAAATGAATGAATAGTTCCAATGTGAGAATTATCTATATTAAATTCAGGAATATCTTTTTTTATTCGATCCTTTAATTCTCCTGCAGCCTTTTCTGTATAGGTTACAATTAATAATTCATCCTCTTTTATTCCATTTTCTAATAATTTAGCTACTATTTTTACAATAGAATATGTTTTTCCTGTACCAGCAGAAGCAGAAATAGAATAATTTTTATTAAAGATAAATTCATTTTCATTAAAATAATCATTCTCCATTATTTTCTCCTCCATTTTCAGTAACATATAAAACATTATTAGTTATAAAATCAATTAATTCATTTCTTAATAATGAATTATTCTTATCAATTGATTCATATTCATTTTTTCCATATCCTGCTTTTTCTTTTAGATTAATAAAATCTTTATCTTTGAATAATCTCCAAGCTCCATTTTTAGTTTGATTAATCAATGAATCAAAAGAATCCTCCTCAAGAACATCAAAGCTTCTAAGTCTAGTATCATCATAATTAAACATATTAAAATATAAATTATTTAAGATATTAATAGCCTTAATTCTATTAATAGTAAAATCACTAATAATATAATTCTTATCTTCTTTATATTTATTTAGCTTATGATTAATATTAATTATATAATCATCATTATCATTAATATATTTTGCAATATGGGCTAAAGCCAATATATATAATTCAGCCATATCCTCATAGCTATTACTAAGCTTAACCTTAGCATAATTAAAAATTATACTATTATCATTAGTAGAAATTATATAATTAGAATTACAAATTAACTTCCAATTATATTCATTATTTTCTATTATTGTATTTAATTCTATTTCAAATGGTTCTTTTAATTCAAAATCTCCTAAATCATCATAATACTTTTGTGTAGAACTAATTATTTCATCTAAATCAGCTTTATTATCTAAATATGGATATGAATGCTTCAGCTTAAATTCCTTAATAACATCATCTAATTCCTCATCTATTGAAGAACTATTTTTTTCTATCATCTTAAATAATAATGATTTACTAATATTAGATTTTGTTAAAGTATCAATAAAAATAGGCTCATATTCTTTAGTAGAAATAATAGAAAAATCATCATATTCTTTAAATAATCTTTCCATTTTAGACATCAAATTTTCTTTAACATAATTAGATATTTCTTTATATTTCACACTTAATGGATATTCTATTTTAGGATAAATAATATCTTCATTATCTTCATTATTTAAATTATCTTCAATCAATCCAATTGCATAATCTTTTTTATCTATTTCTCTTTTAGTAAATAGTTCACTATATTTTCTTCTTTCTAATAATCCAAGAACAGGTATTTCTTTTTCATTTTTATTTAATAATAAAGAGGGCTTATATTCTTCAAGTGTTTGTAAATTAATATTAGTATAAGTTGCATAGGTTATAATTGAATTATTAGTTAATAATTTATATATTTCTTTATCTATATTAGATAATGATTCTTTATTATCATTTAAATCTAATTCATCAATTATATTTTTTCTTGGCAAATTATTATTAGACATTCCCATAAAAAACATATATTTTGAAGAAATAATATTATCTTCTTTATAATTTATGAATGTTACCCCTCCTGTAATCATATTAGAAGGGTATACAGTAATAGTTTTAGAAGCATCAATCATAGTTAAAAATACTATTTCAAATGGTAAATCGATATTCATATTAATTAAATTATCAATAGAATTAATTATTGCATTAAAATAAAAATTAGGCTTTTCATCACTATATAATAACCATTTATTTAATTCTATTTTTAATTCTTTTAAATCATTATTATTAAATATTTTCTTGTCTTGAAATTTGTTTCTAAATTCCATAATATCTTCGATAATACTTAGAAGTGTAACAATTGTCTCATTATCAAGACTAATACTACCAAATGGCAATAATGTATCATTATCTATAATAATCTTATTTTCTATATTATAGTTTTCTCCTATTAATTTAGATAATAAGATTCTTTTCATTGCATAAATCCAATCATCAGACATAGTTGAATCTCTATATACATTCATTTTATCTAATGCTTCAATAATAATATTTATTTTAGAAATATCTATATTTCTAGCTTTTTGAATATTACTATTAGTAATAAGCTTTAATAAATCATATCTTGTAAATTGCTTATTATTTAAAATATTATATAAAATTATAATTGCTGAAGAAGCATTTGAATCACTATTAGAGCTATCTAATATTACATATGGTACTTCTGGATAGTTTTTATTCCCACCTGTAGAGAATACTTTTTTTATTATTGGTATATATTCATCTAAATTTAAAGAATATACTGTGATATTATATACCTTCTCATTATTATTTAAAATTTTACAAATTTCTCCATGAATGTATTCTACTTCTCTTTCCTTTGAAAGACAGGAACGATAATTCAAGATATTCTTTATTTCATTACTATTTTGTTTATATATAATTGCATTGTTTTTTTCTAATCCTATTAGATAGGATTTTTCTATTTTTCTAAATCCAAAAACAAAAGCTTTTTTACTGATTATAGGATTATTATTAATAATATCAGATAAAAATACATAATCGTTATATTTTATTTTTATATTATCTAATAATTTCTTTTGTTCATTATTAGGTATAAAGCCTTCATTATCATATGAAATAAATATATTAGCTAAATTCTTAGTTAAATCATACAAATTAATATTATTAATAGTATCATTTTTAATAATATATTTTTTAAATGAAGAATATTCTTCTATATTACATAATAATTCTTTTATTATTAAATTAGAAAGAAGCTTAGCATTTATTAATTCTTTTTTAGTAGTATTAAATATTTCATTTATAAATGGTCTTATTCTTTTAAATTGAACATTCAACAAAACAGCATTTGTTTTTTGAATCCAGTAGGCTTTAAACCATTGTTCTAACAATAAATTAGGAACAATAATAGTATATGTTTCAAAGGGATCTTTTCTATTTCTAATTTCATTAATAAGCTCATCTGCTAATAAGCATAGATTATTTCTTTCTATTATCATATGAATAGCCTCCTAATTACCTAAATTATAGCAAATTCTAACATATAAATAAATCTAAATTAATAAGTATTATTTATTTTATTTGTTTCATTAAATAAATTAATAAAAAAAAATTATCTCTAAAATATTAGAGATAAAATTAAACTTATATTCATACTATTTAAGAGGATTCTTTATATTATCAGATATTTCTATGAAACAATATTCAAATATATTTGTTTTAAAAAACTCTTAAAATAAATATACATTAATGAATTTTATATTCACAAGAATTATTACCTATTTTCATTTTTAATAATCTCTACTTTCTATATAGATTATTAATTTTCATAATAATTTATAATAATATAAAGAGTCATGTACATTCACCTATCAATTCCGGTACTAGAACCCCTATACATATTATCTAGTTAATTAATTCTTACTATATGTTCCAAATACCCAAGTTGAATCTTCAACTTCACTTGGACTTTCTGTGTGATGATATAAATCATTAATTACAATTTTATTTGGATTGCTAAAATCGCCTCTAAGATAAAAATCAGGTGGATAAT
>CAMEJG010000049.1 GCA_945919465.1 uncultured Anaeroplasma sp.
TGAACAAATTAAGGAATATACATCAATAGTTTGTAAAAATATTTTAGACAATACTTCAGTATTTAAAAAAGATGAAGTTGGTCAAAAAGGTTTTGAAACATTTATGTTTAAACTAGGACTTACTAAATAAACAATTATTTGTATGTATTAAAATTTAGTCTTCATATAAAAACGAAGACTATTTTTTAATTATACGAGTATTTGTAATTAATGAAAAAGTAAGCACCTTTTTATTTTTTAACATGAGTTTAAAAAAAGACTTGAAAAACACATTCTTAATATTTATATTATTAATAGAGGAAACATAATATGAAGAAAAATAATTTAAATCTTTTTGCCGTTACTTTAGTCGCTTTTGGAATTATTGGTATAGCAACTGGATGTTCAACAGAGACGACTGATTCTAAAGTTGTAAAGGTTGCTTTTGCTGAATGCGGTTTTGGCCGTCAATATTTAGTAGAATGGGAGAAAGGATATAATGCGATGTATCCAAATGATCCTATTGAATTAGATTTAGAAGGTGATTCTCAAATGACTCAAAATATTCTTACAAGAATCACAACTGAAACTAATTTACCAGATTTAGTTATGGTTTTATCAACAAACTGGGAAGCATGGGCTGTACAAGGGTATTTAGCAGATTTAAATGATGTTTACGAAGCCGATTCTTTAGATGGAAAAGGAACTTTAATGAAAGATTTCATTGAACCTGCTATTTTAAATTATGGGAATGTTAATGGTAAGTATTATGCAGTTCCTTGGTCAACAGGTCCTAGTGGAATTATTTATAATGTTGATATGTTTGAAAAATATCAATGGAATATACCAACCACTTATGATGAATTGGTATCTTTATGTGCAAAGATAAAAACAGATACAAAAAATAAGGTAGCACCTTTTGCATGGTCTACGGCAACAGGTGGTTATTGGGATTATGTTGCTTTAGATTGGTGGGTCCAATATAGTGGCCATGAAGAATATGAAAAATTCTGGAAATTTGAAAATCCTGAAGTCTATGCTACTGAAGGTAGAAAAGTAATGTTAGAAAAATTCTACGATTTAATTTGTGATAGTGGAAAAGCTAAGAATTCTATTGTAAATGCTAAATTTATGACTTCACAAATGGATTTTATTAATCAAAAAGCTGCCATGATTGTAAATGGTAGTTGGTTAGAAAACGAAATGAAAGAAAATACACCTGAAGGTTTCAGAATGAAAATGATGAAAACACCAGTTATTTCAGGTGCTAAAGATACAACATATCAAGTTGCACCTACTAATGACTTTATAGTTATTCCTAAGAAAGCAAAAAATGTTGAAGGAGCTAAAAAGTTTTTAAAATATATTAATTCAAAAGAAGGATGTGAAATATTTACAAAATACGCCGGTAGTTTTAGACCTTTTCAATACGATTATAGTAATGTTGAAGGTATAAGTGAATTTGTTAAAAGTTGTGCAGATATTAAATCAACTACAACTACACTATATCAATATTCAAATAATCCAATGTATTATCAAAACAATGCAAACTTATTCCCAGGAACTGGATCACCATATGTTCAAATGGTTCAAGATGATGTTAGTGGACAACAAATGAGAGATGATTGCTATAATTATGCCAAAAAGAATTGGAGTAGCTGGCAAAAAGCAGCAGGGTTAAACTAATATGAAAAAGTTAAAAAATGTATTGATTTCTTGCTTATTTTTGGGAGGTTTAAGCTTAATGTCTTGTCAAAAAGGAACTTCTACTTTACTTGAAGGAATTCCAAATTATGAAAATAAAAGCTCTGAAAATGTTATAAGAATTTCTGCTTGGTGTTCACCTGTCCCTGCAGGAATTAAAGATAATAATCCATCTTTTATAACTGAAGAGCAATACCAATATCTTGAAGATAGTGGGTTGAATACAATTTATGGTTTATATGAAAGAGGAAAACCAACTGTAATGAAACAAGCTTGTGAATTAGCGGCTGAGCATAACATTAAGTATTTTCCTTACGATCCAGATATTTTTGCTGATCCTGAAGCATTAGAATGGGAAAAAGGGGATTTAATTGCCCTTCCTGGTCCTAAAGCATATAAAGATTTAGATGGATATTATGGTAATTTAGTTACTGATGAACCAGGGGCAAGTCAATTTCAAAAAATTGCTAATTTTAAAAAGTTTTACAACCAAGAATTACCTGGAAAAGATTTTTATGTCAATTTATTCCCAACATATGCAACCACTGCTCAACTTGAAACTGATAGTTACGAAGAATATATAAGAAAATATATAGAAATTGTTAAACCTGATTATGTTTCATACGATCATTATGCATTGATGGAAGATGGTTATGGAGTTAAAAAAATAACCGATGATGTTTTATATAATTTAGAAGTTGTTGCTAAATTATGTAAAGAAGCAAATATTCCTATGATGACTTTTGTTTCTACAATGTGTTATGGACTAGGTACACGAGAACCATGGAGTGTTGAAGAAATTAGATGGCAAGTAATGAATGAACTAGCATATGGAAGTATTGGTATTCAATATTTCTGCTATTTCACTCCTCTTGGTGCCTTTACAGATGAATGTATTGCTATGATTGATCATAGTGGAAATAGAACAGATGTTTATTATGATGTTCAAGAAGTAAATAGACAAATTCTTAAATTGGATGAAGCTTATTTAGATTTTAAATGGGAAACAACTAAATTAATTAGTGGCTCTACAATGAAAGATACAAATAAGGCTTTTAAATTATGTAATAATGATACTTCAAAATTTATGAATCTTGAGAGTGTTGAAGGAACGTTAGATACGCTTGTTGGTTGTTTTACTTCAAAAACTGAAGAAGGAAGAGAAGCTTACATGATTACTAACTTCAACGAACCAACTCAAAATATTAATGATGAAGTTAGTGTAAAAATTAATGGTGCCAAAGGTGCATTAGTTTATATTAATGGAGAAGCTAAGGATGTTAAAGCAAATAATGGAAAATTTGATTTAACAATTGATCCAGGTAATGGCGCTTTCTTAATCCCATATAAATAGTTAGGAAAACATATGAAAATTGCCCAAATTACTTTAAGAGAAAATGATGAAGATATTTTAAAAGAGATTGCCTTAAAGAAACAAAAGATGCCTTTAAGTAGAAAACTCTTTATTATTTGCATGATTACTTATCCAATTTTGCAATTCTTAGTTTTTTGGGTATATGTAAATTTCAATAGCATATTAATGGCTTTTCAAACTTTAGACTATATGTCCCAATCTGTTAAATGGGTTGGATTTGATAATTTTGTTAAAGTTTGGAATGATTTAATTAATATCCCTGATTTATTAAACTGTATTAAAAATTCAGTAATTTTATTCCTTAATAATAACTTTATTTTATTGCCTATTTCTATTTTTTGTGCCTATATATTCTTTAAAAAATTACCAGGTAATAAAATATTTAGAGTTATATTTTTCTTGCCAAACATAATTTCTATCGTCGTTTTAACAATGTCATTTTCATTTATGTTTGAAAATTCAATTGGACCTATTAATTCAATTTTAAGAAATCTTGGATTGGAAAGTTTAATTCCAATAAATGGATGGTTAAGCGATAAATCCACTGCTTTTCCAATGGTTTTAGTTTATTGCATATGGGCAGGAATTGGATATAACGTTGTTTTATTAAGTGGAGCGATAAATCGTATACCAACTGAAATAATAGAAGCAGGAAAACTAGATGGAATTAGTGCTCCTAGAGAGTTATTTAATATTGTTATTCCTCTTATTTTCCCTACAATTTCTACGTTATTTATTACTGGAGTAACAGTTATATTTACATTATTTTTACAACCTCAACTTTTAACAGGTGGGGGACCTTATGAACATATAAGTGGAACAATTGCAATGTATATTATTGAGAAGGTTAATGCTAATCAATTATATGAAGCTTCATGTGTTGGTTTAATATTCTCAATAATTGGTATTCCACTCGTTCTTGGAATTAAAAAGATTTTAGATCTTATAACTCCAGACGTTAATTATTAGTCAAAATTGACTTAGTCAATCAAATATAAAAGGAGAAAATATGAAGAAAAAATTCTTATTCGGGTTGTCAATAGTTGGAATAAGTTGCCTAACTTTAGGAATGGCTTTAACTACTGGCACAACACGTTTAAACGCTTCTTTAAATAATTCCAAAGAAGCAACCCTTATTGATTCATCAACGACAGATACTTTTGTTAGTGGAATAGATGAATCGGTTTATACTACAGTTGGAGATACTACAAACGCGTATCTTAGTGTCAATAAACCAAGTCATGCTACAATGACAAATTTTAACTATAATGATGGTTTAATTAGAACTAAAGAGAGCATCACTGTACCTAGTGGAAAATCATTAGTTGTTCAATATACAATGTTAAATTGGGATGCAACTAGTGGCTTCTTCTGCATTGGAAAGGGTGCAGAAGGTTTTGGTGGTTTATGGGGCGATATGTTCTATAGTAATTACACTGAAAACAAACTTAATGTTATTACTGGAGCTGGAGGATATCAATTACCAGGAGAAGTTGGACCAACAGTTTGGGGAACGATTAATAGCGCCTTAAATAATGGAATGTATAGGCATGTTTTTAATCCTGATGGAAGCGCTTTATTCTCTTCTTCTGTAGATAATAATGAAGAAACTTTAACTCCATTTTTTAGATATGATGCTGGTGCTTTTGTTCATACTGGATCTGGTCAAGTAGGATTCATGGGTAATAGTCTTGTAGGTTCTATCTCATTTACAAATGTATCAATTGGTGTAGCTGATGATGCTAATGGAACAAATGTCGAGTGGATTATTAGAAACGATATGTTTGATGATAATACACAATTTGTTTTTGATCAAAAAGGGTCAGGTGCTGAAGCATCATTTGGTGCAACAAATTATGTTCAAGCAAATAATCCAGTTGATGGTGCTGGATTAATATTTGGAGATAGAATTGTCGCTTCAGAAGCAAAGGCAAATAAATTGTTTGAATATGAATTCTCAATTACTCCTACTGAAGTTCAAGCTGGAAAAGCACTTGGTATTAGCTTAGGAATTGATGAAAATGCTGCTAATACTAAAGGAAAAGCTTTTGCAGGTATTAGAGCTGATGAAGATGGTTTTTCACTTATCTTAGCAGATAATACTGGGAATGTTGTTGCAAATGAAAAAATAGGGGATTTATCTTTAATTGAGACAAAAATGAACCTCAAAGTAACAGCAACAATCGTTGAAGGTGGTGTTGAAGTTAAAGCAACATGTGGAAGTGTTACTGTTACACATACTTATGATTCTATTGATGGAAAACAAGCTATCTCTACTTTAGGAATTACCGAAACAGGAAAATTTGTTGCATTTATTAATATGTTAACAAGCACATCTTTTAGAACTGTCAATCATAGTGGTAAAAATTTAACAAACGATTTTAGTGAAGATAATACATTAGATTATAATAAATTAGTTGGCACACATGTTGATAGCAATGCTAAAGTAGAAGTAGTTGATGGAACATTAAAATTTACAAAAGCTTGTGATGGAACATATTGGGGTCCAAAATATGCTTATACTAATTTCGATTTAAAATTCGATATTAAATTCTTCTACGATGAAGAGGAAGAAATAATTAATTCTGCATGGGCAGGAATTGTATTTGGTAAAAAAGACACTTGGTTTGTAAATAATGACTTTGCACAAAACAAATTAGTTTATTTACAAAATGGTGTTGCAGATAATATAGGATTAGCTGGTACTAGAGGCTGGTATCCATCAAAGGATGGTGATGCAAATTATTACAATGTTATGCATCCTGCAAATGCTCAATATTGGTATACCGTTGAACTTAAAGCTATTGATGGTCATGTTGATTTCATTCTTTCAAGAAAAGGAGATGAAGAGGGAGTCAAATTATATTCAATAGATAATATCGATACAGAAGGATATATTGCAATTTGTTCAACAACTAATGGAAACTATCAAATTGATAATTTCTCAATATCAGATTTAGATAAACCTGTTAATGAATTACCAACTGATACAACAGAAACAAAGAGTTATGAAGTCAATGAAAATTCTATCAGCGGTAAAGTTAGTGGAACAAGTGCATATGGAACTGAAATTACTTATTCATTAAAGGAGGATAAAACTGGCGAAGCTGGTAAATTAGTATTTAATAATGATGGTTCATGGACCTTTACTAAAAAAGAACAATTAGAAGAAGATAAAGATGTATCATTTACATATTTAATTCATGATGGTAGTGATGTTGTAGAAGGTACAATTACACTTAAATGTAGTAAGAATTACACACCTACACCTGATCCAGAACCAGATCCAGAACCAGAGCCAGAGCCAACTCCAGAAAAGAAAGGTTGTGGAGGATCAATTATTGCAACTAGTGCAATTATATCAACTCTTGCTTTAGCTGGAGGAGCCATTGCATTAGCAAGTAAAAAAAGAAAAAAATAGACTATAAAATATAGTTAATTAAAAAACGTTAGAAAGGGAAATAAAATGATGCATAGAAATAAAGCGATTAAAGATAGTTTAGGTTTAAGAATTACAAAAATTATAATCTTTGTTTTGTTTGTGCTCTATTCTTTCTCATTAATATTCCCTTTCTTATGGATGATATTAAACTCATTTAAAACGAATCAAGAATTTTTCAATGATATTTGGGGACTACCAACAAATCCTAGTGCATTTATTGATAATTTTATTACAGCAATCACTATGAAAAATAGTGGTAGTACAATTATTGAGATGACTTTAAGAAGTATCTTTATAACAATAGTTGGTGTTATTGCTTCAACTATCAGTTGTACATGCATTTCTTATGCAATTGCTAAATATAAATTTCCAGGAAGAGGATTAATTTATGCTGTAGCAATTGGAGTTATGCTAATTCCAACTGTTGGATCAACAAGTGCAACTTATAAATTAATAAATGATTTGGGTTTGTATAATAATTATTTAGCATTAATTCTTTTATATAGTGGTGGTTTTGGATTTCAATTCTTATTACTGCATTCAACATTTAAATCTATAAGTTGGACATATGCTGAAGCAGCAATGGTGGATGGAGCAAGCGATTTTAGAGTATTTACAACTGTTATGTTACCATTAGCTACACCAACAATGATTCCTTTAGTAATTTTGAATGTCATAAGTTTATGGAATGATTATTTTACGCCATATATGTATTTAAAAGGAAAACCAACATTAGCTGTAGGTTTACAAGCAATGGTTAGTCAAATGGAATACAATGCTAATTGGCCTGCTCTTTTCGTTTTAATGTTATTATCCATGCTGCCAATTATTATTTTATTTATTTGTTTTCAAAAACAAATTATGACTAACGTAACGGCGGGAGGTTTAAAAGGATAATTATGAAATTTAGAAATCATAAAGCATTAGCCATATTTTTTTGTATAAGTATGGCTGGGTTAATAGCAAGTTGTAATACAAGTAAAACAGAAGAAAAACCTAGCGAAAATGTTGATCTATTAGATAAATGGGAAGAGAGTGATTGTTTTAAATTTACATATAAACAACACGATAAAGATACTATGCCAATTGGTGGTTGGTGTGCTCCTATTGCAAGAAGTGGTTGTAATACAAATGAAGCTTATAGGACAATAAAAGAGTCAGGAATTAATGCTATTTATGGATTATATGAGAGAGTTAGCATGGAAGATGAAGATATCGAAAAAGCCCTTGAGTATGCAGATAATAATGATGTTGTATACTTAGTAAGAGATACTTCAGTAGGTGCTTTAAGCGAAGATATTAATTCATTAAAAGCTCATATAGATAATTATACAAAACATAAATCATATGGAGGAATTCTTGCTTGTGATGAACCAGGGTATTCTCAGATAGATTCTGGTTTAATTAATGGAAGAAATGCTTTCAGAACATATTATTCCGATTTACTTTATTATGTAAATTTATTCCCAAATTATGCTGCTGAAAGTCAATTATTAGGTCCTAATTCTTCTTTAACTAATATAACATATGAAGAATATTTAGAAGCCTATTGCTCTAAAGTAAGACCTCAAATGTTATCAGTTGATAACTATCCAACAAATGTTAAATTTCCAAACATGGCTGATTATTATTTTGATCAACTTGAATTAAATAGTAAAGTTGCTTCCAAATATAAAATTCCTTGGTGGACATTTGTTTTAACAACTGAGCATTATTCATATAGACAAGTAAGTGAAGTAGATGTTGATTGGCAAGTTAATACAGCTTTGGCTTATGGAAGTAAAGGAATTCAATATTTCTGCTATCAGGAACCATATGAATTTACAACTGGAAATATCGCAAAAGGTGGTTCATTAATAGATTCTAATGGTAATAAAACCGAAGTTTATGATTATTGTCAAAGGATTAATGGTCAAGTTAGTCGAATGGATCATGTATTAATGAATTCTACATGTATTGCACGTATGGCATTTAATAATTCGCCTTCTAAAATTGATAAAACTAATTTTGTCGATAGTTTTAGAGAAATTAAAAGTATTACAACT
Source organism: uncultured Anaeroplasma sp. (assembly GCA_945919465.1). Taxonomy (GTDB): domain Bacteria; phylum Bacillota_I; class Bacilli_A; order Acholeplasmatales; family Anaeroplasmataceae; genus Anaeroplasma. Next base: position 8,546 of record CAMEJG010000049.1, read on the forward strand.
GGAGACGATTTATTAGTTGGCTGTTTTGATTATAATGGAAAAAGTGTTTTCTATTTTGTAAATAATAATTTAAGCAACAATTTAACTGCAACTGTCAATTTTACATTAAAAATTGAAGCTAATACTTATTCGAAAACAGAAGACTCTACTTTTAAAGGCGAACAAGCAACAATTACTCTTGAGCCTGCTCAAGGTATATTGTTTGAATTAACAAATTATAAATAATAAAGGAGAAAAATATGAAAAAATCAATTGGTGTTACATTATTAATTAGCACTTCTTTGCTAGTTGGTATGGGTTTATCAACAACTAGCAATGTAACGAAGTTATCAAGTAAAAAAAGCATGTTAAAAAGCGGATTAACAGCAGGTGATGATACGCCTGACTTTTCTGATGATTTTGAACAATATAAGCCAAAATCAGAGGGTGGAGATTTTACTGATCTTAGTGTTAACTGGACAAATGCTTGGTTTAGAAAAGATGGAACATTTGACGATGCTGCATGTAATAATGAAAAGTTTTCAATTGAAATTGATCCAACTAATCCAGAAAATAAATGTTTATATTTAGATACTTATACAACATTTGAATCGTTTTCATATTTGACCGTTAAAGATTTAATGGTTAAAGATTTTGAATTAACATACGATTTCCTTTATATAGGACATGAGTCAGACAATACTTGGACAGGAATCTCTTCTAGAAAACCAATTGATGGAAGATATAATGGCGTTGATAATGTTTTAACAACTGTTCACTGGAATGGTTCTGGTGATTCTTGTAAATATGATGCTTATAGAAGTGTTGGAACTTCATTTACAGATCTTGATGATGAAGGCGCACCTTCTTATACAATGACTAAAAATACATGGTACCAGTTCAAATTAACTGCTATTACTTCAAAAATGCTAAATAATTCTGGAAAGGAAGTTAATGGAACAACATTTACATGGTATATCAATAATGAAAAGCAATTTGAAACTAAATTAACTCAAGCTTCTGCTAATGTTTATGGAATGGTCTCAATCAATTCATGTGTTAACAAAGGTTATTATGATAATTTCTCATTAACTAATTTAGATACTGAACCATATGTTCCAGATGAGGGTGGAGAAGAGGTAGATAATACACCAGTAATTAATGAATCTCTTATTGAAGGTGAAATTGGAAAAGAGATTGTAATTGAAGGAGATTTTAAAGGACAACAAATTACTGATATTAAATATGGTGATAAGACATTATTATCTAAATATTATAGTGTTGAAGGAAACAAAATAACTATTTCTGTTGATGGTGTTAATGCAATAGGGGCCGGAACAAAGAGCGTTACAGTTATAACAACTGGAGGAGAGGCAATTGTTACTATTAAAATTGTAGATAATACACCAGATCCAGAACCTGAACCAGAACCAACTCCAGAAAAGAAAGGTTGTGGAGGATCAATTATTGCAACAAGTGCTATTATTTCAACACTTGCCCTGGCTGGTGGATTAATCGCAATTTCAAATAAAAAAAGAAAAAAATAAAGAATGAAACTTAGAATTTATATAGGAAACAACACTGTTTTACAGCAAAATAGTCAATTTACTATTGATTGTTTTAGTGACTTTAAAATATTGGATAGTTTCCTATATAATGAAAAAGAAGATATTAAAATCCAATGTCAAACAATTTATGAACTAGTTAGACACCACTATAAACTCACTTTTAATGCACCAAAAGGAAGTTACAATTCATATAAATTAGTTATTAAAAATGAAAAAGAAGAATTGATTCAAGAAGGAATATTTTTTGGTGATGTGTATCTTTTTATGGGACAATCAAACATGTCCTATGGCCTAAGAGCATTAGAAAAAAGTGAATATTATAAAAAAGAAGTGGAAAAACATATGGTTTTTGCCCTTCAAATTAATGAAGCGAAATATGATAGTGAAGGCAATATAATAAGGCCATTCATGGAAATGGAAGACATTGATGAAAAATTTAAGTTTGAGAGAATAAGTTCATCAAATTGTTTAGATTATTCAGGATTAACAATAGAAACTCTTGTAAATTTAAGCAAAAAAGTTAATTATCCTGTTGCTGGAATCATTAATGCAATAGGAGGAGTATCAATTGATGCTTTTATTTGTAGAGAAGAAATATTGCATGATGAAAAAGTATTGAAGTTTTTAAAAGATACTGGGAAATTTATTGAAAAACCTAGAAAAAACTTCAATACTTTTAAATTTGCTAACTATACTCAAATGTCTGGGTTATATAACGAAAAAGTTTATCCTTTTAAAGATTTAAAATTTGTCGGTGTAATTTATTATCAAGGTGAGAATTCTGCCTATGATTTTTATAGAGGCGAAAATTTCTATTATTTGCTTTCGCTTTTAATTAATAGTTATAGAAAATTATTTAACGACAAAGATATGCCTTTTTATTTAGTTTCTATAAGCGATGAATATTACGATTATGGCGATGGGTATGGTTATTTTTATATTAATGAAGCTATGTTAAAAGTCCAAATGGATATTGAAAACACCTATTTAATTCCTATCTATGATATAGACAGTCGATGGTTAAAAGAAGATACGATTGACCTATATTTTCATCCAATACATCCAATAAATAAGGAAGAAATTTCTCTAAGAATTGTTGATACAATATTAAACTCAAAAACAAAAAAGCAATATCATTTCCCATTTATTTCTTCTTTTTATGAAAAAGATAATAAATTATACTTACTAATAAATTCAGAGGAAAAATTAGATATTGGCACATATTTTGATGGGTTTACCATTGGAAATGAAGATGGTTATAAAGTTGCTAAAGCGATTGTAAAAAATGATAGAGTAATTGAATTAAGTAATAAAAACGTATTAAATCCTACATGTTTTACTTATGCTTTTAGTCAATATCCAATTTATTGTAATTGTAAAACAATCGATGGTTTGCCTTTGCTACCTCAAAGAAGTAACTATGAAGCAATTAATCATAAATATTTAATGAATCAAATTATATTAAGTTGCGATTATTTAGGAATAAGAGAAAACAATTTTGGTTATGAAGTAGCTGGGGGATTTTACAGGCCATTTTTTGAAAATGGTACATTGATAGATTCAAAAAAATGTAATATTTCCTTATCAAAACGTATTAAAACCGAGGGGAAAGCTGCGATTAGATTTAGATTAAATCCAATAAGAAATATTAATTATAATTATTCAAGTTTGAAAATTAATATAGGATTTGCAGGCTTAAAACATTATTTAAAGGATTATAATTATTTACTTGTTGATGTGCTAGGAAATGAAAATATTGAGTT
>CAMEJG010000050.1 GCA_945919465.1 uncultured Anaeroplasma sp.
TTATTGTTCTTTTCTTTACGTTTCGTTCGTCATATACAGTTTTCAAAGACTCATAGGCTTAAATTAGCCTCGTATATAATAACACTCTAGAATTCATTTGTCAACTCTAAAATGATATTAAAATAAGTGGTGGTCAGGGCTGGTTTCGAACCAGCGAACCCTAAGGAGCAGATTTACAGTCTGCCGCGTTTAGCCTCTTCGCTACCTGACCATATATTTGAATGCCGTATCCACAGCGCTATTCCATTTTATCATAGCAATATAGCCTTGTCAACAATAATTTTATCTTTTTTTAACTTTTTTATTGCCCTTGAATTATAAAATAAAGGAAGAACAAATAACACTGTCTTCCTAATTTAATTTGATATATTATTGTTTCTTAATTCTTTTATCTAACTCATATGATGCAAGCATTATTACTCTTTTACATCCAAGACATTCAAGCTTTAAATCAGCACCCATTCTAATTATTTTCCATTCATTAGAACCACATACATGAGGCTTCTTGGTTTTAACAATTTGATTTAAGCTATACATCATAATGGTCTCTCCTTAATTTTAGCAAAGCTCCTAGGATATTTTAGATTTCCTTGATTAACTTTATTAATTATGATTAATTCTCTTTTCCCTTCATCATCAGGCAAATTGAAACTAATAACTCTATCTAATTCTCCACCTAAAATATTTATTGCCCTTTTAGCCTCATTAAGTTCTTCACTGCCTGAAGATCCCTTCATTGCTATAAACTTCCCTCCAACCTTAACTAAAGGCATACAAAGCTCTAATAAAACATTTAATCTAGCTACAGCTCTTGCAGTAACATAGTCAAAAGATTCTCTTTTTTCCTTTACATATTCTTCTGCTCTATAATGATATGCCTTAACATTATTTAAATTTAAATAATCGCATAATTCATTTAAAAACTTTATTCTCTTATTTAAAGCATCAATAATAGTTACATTCGCATTATTACAAGAAATAGCTAAAGGAATAGATGGAAAACCAGCCCCACTACCAACATCGCATAAACTAAACTGCTTAGTAGTATCAAGAGCCTTAGTAATTTCTAAAGAATCTAAGAAGTGCTTATTAAATACTTCATCTCTTTCAGTTATTGCAGTCAAATTCATATATTCATTTACTTCAATAAGCTTATTATAATATTTATCAAATTTTTCAAGCATTATATCATTTAAATCAATACCTAATTTCAATACCTCTTCTTTAAAATCCACTACCCTCTCACCATTCTTTCTATATAAACCATCAAAACAGAAATATCAGCTGGATTCACACCACTAATTCTTGATGCCTGTCCTATAGTTTTAGGTTGAATCTTTTTTAATTTTTCTCTTGCCTCAAGAGCAATATTATCAATTAAATCATAATTAATATTATCAGGAATATTTTTTAATTCATAATTTTTCATTCTTTGAGCTTGTTCTAAAGATTTATTAATATATCCCTCATATTTAATATCTATTTCAACCTGTTCTAATACCTCATCAATTTTGTCATAACAAGAAGTAATAATAGTATCTTGGCTTAAGGCCAATTCCTTAATAGTATGATAGTTTATCTCAGGTCTTTTAATTAAGCTTTCCAATGAGGTACTTTCACAAATAGGCATTGAATTAACTCTTTCTAGTATAGGGTTAGCATTTTGAGGTTTAATTTTAATGAATTTCAATTCATTTTTCAAACTAGCAATAGCTTCCTTCTTTAAATTTAATCTATTATATTGTTCTTCCTTAATTAATCCAACCTGATATCCTTTTTCTCTTAATCTTAAATCAGCATTATCATGTCTTAACAATAATCTATATTCAGCTCTAGATGTTAGTAATCTATAGGGTTCTTTAGTACCCTTTGTCACTAAATCATCAATCATAACTCCGATATATGCTTCATCTCTTCTTAATACTAATGGTTCTCTATTACTTACCTTTAATGCAGCATTAATACCAGCAATTAGTCCTTGAGCTGCAGCCTCCTCATAACCAGAAGTACCATTAATTTGACCTGCAGTAAATAAATTCTTTACCAGTTTTGTTTCTAAACTTGGCCAAAGCTCTAATGGATCAATTGCATCATATTCTATTGCATAAGCATACCTAATAACCTCACAATCCTTTAATCCCGGAAGCAATCTAAGCATTTTATCTTGAACTTCAACAGGCATAGAAGTTGAAAAACCCTGGATATATTCTTGATCTAAATCTAATGATTCAGGTTCATAAAATATTTGATGGCGTTCTTTATCCTTAAATCTTACAACCTTATCCTCAATAGAAGGACAATATCTAGGACCCACTCCCTCAACGACACCACCATACATTGCTGATTTATCAAGATTTTCCATAATTAAATTATGAATATCTAAATTTGTATAGGTTAAATAACAAGGTACCTTTACCTTCAATATAGAATCATATCCATCATCAAATGAATATTTCCATATAACATCATCACCATTCTCAACACTTGTTTTTGAAAAATCAATAGTAGATGCTTTTATTCTAGCAGGAGTACCTGTTTTTAATCTTTGAATAGTAAATCCTAATCTCTTTAATGCTTCTGAAATACCTTTAGTAGTTTTTTGGCCATCAGGTCCTTCTTTTTTTGTCCAATGACCTCTTAAAATTCTACTATCTAAATAAGTTCCAGTAGTTAATACAACTGCTTTAGCATTAATCTCTTTCCCATTTTCAAGTACTACTCCAAAAACAGTATTATCCTCAACTATTAAATCAATTACATATGATTCAATTAAATCAAGATTAGGAGTATCCTTTAGATGCTTAAGCATCTCCTTCATATATAAAAGCTTATCCTCTTGAAATCTTAATGCCCAAACAGCGGGTCCTTTAGATCTATTAAGCATCTTAGTTTGAATTTGACATAAATCGGCATTTTTACCCATATAGCCACCTAATGCATCAATCTCACGAACCACTACTCCCTTTGCTGGTCCTCCAATTGAAGGATTACATGGCATAGAACCCACCATATTTAAATTACCAGTAGCTAATAGAGTCTTAAATCCCATATTAGCACATGCAAGTGCAGCCTCACAACCAGCATGACCACCACCTACAACAATAACATCATACATAAAAATGCTCATTCCTTTCAAACTATTATCTAGTCAAATATAAATATAAAAGCTTCATAGTATTTAATATTCCATCTATATGAGTTCTTTCCATTCCATGAGAGGCACAAACTCCAGTGCCAATTAATGCAGCCTTACAATCAACACCTGCTTTTAATGCAGCACTAGCATCAGAACCATAATAAGGGAAAATATCAACTGTATATTTTAAATTATTATTCTTAGCTAAATTAATTAGGTCAGTGGTTAATTCATAATTATAAGGGCCAGAAGAATCCTTTGCACAAATACTAACAGAATATTCATTACCTGCTAAATCAAGCCCAACACAACCCATATCTACTGCTAAGAATTCATCTAATTTTCTAATTGATGCAGCTCCATGACCTACCTCCTCATGATTAGTGAAATAGCAGTACATATTATAACTTGGTTTAATATTATTTTTCTTCATATATTCTAATACTGAAAGAATAATACAAACAGATGCCTTATCATCAATAAATCTTGATTTTAAAAATCCACTATCAGTTATTATTGTTTTAGGATCATAACAAACATAATCACCATTTTGAATTCCTAAAGCTACTACATCCTCTTTACAATTAACAACCTCATCAATTCTTACAACAATACTATCTATATTTCTTTCCTTAGTATTTGCATCCTTATATACATGAACAGCTGGAGAATCAGATAAGATAGTACCAGTATATACTCTATTATCTCTTGTTATTATTTTACAATATTCTCCATCTAATGTAGGAATAGAAGGTCCCCCAACTGCAGTAACTCTTAAATTTCCATTAGCACAGATTGATCGTACCATTAATCCTAAGGTATCATCATGAGCTGAAATACCAATAGTTTTTTCACTTGAATTACCCTCAATAAACAATTCTATACTTCCTTTATTAGTAATTCTATAGTTCATATATCCCATTTCATTAAGCTTATTAATCAATACATTATTAATGTTTTTACAAAATCCAGAAGGGGAATCTGTTAAAAAAATATCATTTATTATTTCTTTGAAAAAGTTTGTTTCTATCATTTTATAACCTCATTTCATAATAAATATACCACTTTTCACACTCTTTAACAATATTGACACTTTATTTTTATGTGATATAATTGTAATAGTAAGGGTTTTCATTAATAAAAAATGAAAAGGAGGGAATACTGATATGGCAAATGATAATCTTATGGATCAATTACTATACTTATACAATAATACCACCTTATTTTTTAATTTATCTGAACAAATTGTTACACACTATTATTTGGGAAATCAATGTATTTTAAATAATATTTCTTTTGATGAATTTATTAATGACTTTTCTCATAGAAATAAATTCTCGGATGAAAGTGAGAAAAAACTAAAGAGATTCTTTGATAATCTTGTCACTTCTAACGAACCTTTTTCTATCAATACTAATTTTGAATTAAATGATATGTCAAAACTACCTTTAAAATTTAAAGGCTATAAATATGATAATTCTAATATGGTAATGGTAATATCAAAAAATGAAAATGATACAACCTATTCATCAATAGACTATCTAACTAAGGTTTTATCTAGAGAAGCAATGACCGAAAAAATAAACCAAGCATTATTAAATCCAAGACCATTTGCATTGCTATTAATAGATATAGATAATTTCAAACAATTTAATGATTCATATGGCCATATGTATGGTGATATTGTATTAGTAGAAACCGCTTCTTCAATAAAAAAATATATTGGAAATAACGGTTTTGTAGGAAGAATTGGTGGCGATGAATTTTTAGTTTTGTTATATGTTGATAATGATTATGATATCGTTCATGCTGCATGTAGTAATATTAGAAGTGCGATTAATAACGTCAGCAATCATAATATAAAGAAAGCCTCAATCACCGCTACAGTAGGCTGTACTCAGTATCCTACAGATGGAACTACCTATGATGTTTTATTTAAAAAGACCGATAAGGCATTATATAGAGGAAAAAGAAAAGGAAGAAACTGCTTTATCATTTATGATGTAAATAAATGTGGAGATATTTCTGATGATTCAACTGAGGTCAATAAAAATATTGATTCTAGTGAATCTAGATATGAAAATTTCAATATTATTTCTGGTGTAGCAGAAATATTAAATAGAGATAATAATTTAAAAAGAAATATTGATGATGCGTTATCATTATTAGGTAGTTATTTTCTATTTGATAGAATTTCTCTATTCACTTTGAATCAAAATAATAAAGATGTAAAAGATATAACTTGTTGGTGTAATCCTAGAATGCCAGGCTTAGATAAACTAATGAAAAGAGAATACTATGATGTTGCAAACTTTGAAAAATCTCTTGATAGATTAGGAATGCTTAAGCTAGTTCAAGTTGAATCTAATAAAAGCCTTAATATTTATCCAATATTACATGAACAAAAAACTACTGCTATTTTAGCATTTGAAATTAAATATATGGAAAAATTTATTGGAATGATTAGATTTGATATGTGCTCAATAAATCGTTTCTGGCAACAAAATGAAGTTTCTACTCTAATGGTAATATCAAAAATATTTGGTATTGTTTTAAATAGAGAAAATGAACGCTTAGAACACATGAAGGAATTATACTATGATAAATTAACATCTATTTATAATTATATTAGATGGAGAGATTTCGTAGAAGAAGATTTAGAATACAATAATGAATATTCCTTGTTGTATTTTAACATTGAAGGCTACAAGCATCTTAATGATATCTATGGTAGCAAAATATGTGATGAAGCATTAATAAATTTAGGAAAAAGTTTTAAAACATTTACAGAAATAAGAACTATATTCTGTAGAGTTACTGATGATAAATTCTTAGCATATTTACCATCAAAAGATAAATCCATAATAGAAAGATTCTATGAGCATTTGAAAAAATCGTTAACAGAATCATTCGCTTATGGTAGCAAATTTAGATTAGTATGTGGTGTATATATTTCTGATGGATTAGATATTCTTACTACCGCAATAGATAAAGCTAATATCGCAAGGAAACAACCTTCTATCGTAAAAACAGGTATTTGTTATTTTAGCCAAGAACAATTTGAAGAAAAAAGATTTAAAATGGAACTTGAACTTCATATGTTTGATGCAAAGAAAAATGATGAATTCTTATTATTTTTACAACCTAAATTCAATGTTAAAACTGGAAAACTAGTTGGAGCTGAAGCATTAACAAGATGGTTCTTTAAAAAAGAAACAATTTTAACTCCTAATTTATTTATTCCTCTATTTGAACAAAATGGGTTCATAAAAGAACTAGACTTTACAGTTTTTGAAAATGTTTGTAAATTTCAAAGAAAAGTACTTGATTCAGGATATAATCCAATAATAATTTCAGTTAATTTATCAAGAAATCAAAATGACTTTAACGCTTATATTGAAACAATAAATCAAATAAGAGAAAACTATAATATTCCTCCTCAATTAATAGAATTAGAAATTACAGAAAGTATGTATATCTCTAATTCATCTGAAATAAGTGAATTAATAAAAGAATTACATAGACTTGGTTATAAAGTTTCAATGGATGACTTTGGTTCTGGATATTCAAATTTGTCTGCCTTAGCAGATATGGATTTTGATTTAATTAAGCTTGACAAAGGCTTCTGTTCAAACAAAGATAACCAAAAAGAAAAAATAATTTTAGCCTTCATTATGGAATTAGCTCATGAGCTTGATATGGATGTATTATGTGAAGGTGTAGAAACAAAAGAGCTTATGGAATATTTAAAGGATGTTGGCTGTAACATTGTACAGGGTTTCCTTTTCGATAAGCCTATCCCACAAGATTTATTTTTCAAAAAGTATTTTGAAAATAAAAATTAATGATTTTTAATACATAGTGTATATCTCCTTTCTATTGTAGCTCTCCACTTCAATTATAAAGGAGATATACTTTTTTTAATAAGTACCTACCTTAGATTTTAAAGAGTAATTTAATTTTGTAGCTAAAAATAGCTACATTTTTTTTAAATTAATCGGGACAAATTCTAAAAACATGAGCCGAGAATAATAAAACAATATTTGAAGAAGCCAAAAAACTAATTTATACTAAAATTATAAAAATTATATTTGAAAGGAGAAAAAATGAAAAAAATTAAAACTTTTTTATTGGCTTTTATTTTATTATTAGGTCTTACATCTTGTAATTCACAAGGTTCAACATCTAATAGTCAAATAAATTCAACAATAACATCGACTAGAAAACCAACTAGTAATACTACACCTACTAGTATCCCAACACTGCCTACTACAAGTGTAACTACTACACCTACTAGTATTCCAACACTACCTACTACAAGTGTGACTACTAAACCTACTAGTATTCCAACACTACCTTCCACAAGTGTAACTACTACACCTACTAGTAGTACAGTTATAGATGATACAAGTAAAACTCCTACAATTTATTTAGCAGGGGACTCTACTGTAAAAACCTATAATGATGATCAATATATTGGTGGATGGGGGCAATTCTTTGATCTATATTTAGATGATAGCATTACTGTAGTCAATTGTGCTCAAGGAGGTAGAAGCTCTCGTTCTTTCATTAATGAAGGAAGATTATATGATATTGAAGGCTGCAATTATTCATTCACTCAAAATAATGGGAAATCCATTGAATCAGTAATCAAAGAGGGGGATTTCTTATTCATTCAATTTGGTCACAATGATGATGCTTCTAAAAGAGATGCAACCTATACCACAATTTTTGATAGAATGGTTGAATTAGGAACAGCTGATTCTAATGGAAAATATCCAGTAACTGAAGCAACAAGAACTTCTACTACTATTTTGCCTCAAGAATATACTAGTATTGCTAATGACAGTGAAGAAACTAAAGCTTTAGCAGAAATAGCAAAATATGGTGCAACATATTATCCATATGGAAGTGGTTCTTATAAATGGTTCTTAAAACAATACATTGATTTTGCAAGAGAAAAAGGTGCTACTCCAGTATTAGTTACTCCTGTTGCTAGAGTAAAATTTTCAGGTGATACAATAATTAGTGGGCCAGGACTACATGGCGATAACTTTGCATATGTTCAAGCAGTCCGTCAATTAGCTGAAGAGGAAAATTGTTTATTAATTGATTTATTTGCTGAATCAAAAACTATTTTAGAAACAGCTACTTCTAATTATGCTAATTATTTAATGGCATTAAAGCCAAACGAATTAGTTGGTACTTGGCCTCAAGATTATGATAAAACATATGGAAATACTGATTTAGGATATACAGGAATTGAAGCTACTCATTATAATAAATATGGTGCTTTCTTAGAAGCTGCTAAGGTTGTTGAAGCAATTCTTTCAGAAATAAATAAATATAATAATAACACTGAATATTATAACTTCACTTCTAACATTTTAACTACACCAAAAAGCTATGTAGATCCTTCTAATTTAATGAGTAAAACAATAATAAATAATATTGAAGGCTTATTCACTACAGTAGCTGTTACAAATCCAAATAGAGTATTCCCTGATCCAAATAATGTTATAACAAAAATTACTGAGCTTGAGGCTAAAGGTGAAGTAACAAATGATAATTATTTAGAATTCCAAACTATTTGTGAAGAAATTAGATCATCATATATTTCATTAAATGTTGATGATAGACCATTGGTTACAAATTTATCTAAGCTTGAAGAATATGAAGCTAAAGTTCAAGAATTTGTAATTGCAAATATGCCTACTCCAACAAGTGTAGTAACATTTAATCCAACAAATTTGTCAGTTCAAACTATTACTTCTTCTGTTACATACGATGGATTTACTATTGTAGGAACTGCAGCAAAACCAGTAGATATTAAAGCAAATACATATTCATTTAAATATAATAATAATTCATATACAACATCTAATTATGTATCACTAGGTGGTTCTGCAACATTCGGTTCTTATAGATACATTGAATTTGCAACTACAGGAGCTTGTAAAATTACAGTAATAGCTAAATCTTCTGGTACAACAGATAGAATTTTAAATTTAGTAGATACCTCTGGAAATAAAGTTGCATCATTTGATGCAAAAGCTAGCCACTCAATCACTACAGCGGATATTAACAATGCTGGTACATACCGATTAGGCTCTGCAGGAAGTGGCATATTTGTATATTATATTATTATCGAATATTTTGATTAAGATAAGGAGATTAATTATTATGAGAAAAAAAATATCATTAGGACTATTGGCAGGATTATTACTATTAACTTCATGTAATTCTATCCAACCAAGTATTACTATTACACAATCACCCTCTAACACTATAACAAGCACTCCTACTAGTGTTCCTACAAGTACTCCTACTAGTGTTCCTACAAGTGCCCCAACAAGCACTCCTACTAGTGTACCAACAAGTAATCCAACAAGCACTCCAACAAGTACTCCTACTACATCAATGACTCAATCATCTATTCCATCAACAGGTCCAGTAGTGTTAACTAATACTAGCCTATTTTGTGTCGGTGATTCAACAATGAGTTCATTTAGTGACTCATATTATTTACCTAGATATGGCTATGGAACTCAATTATCTAATTATTTTAATGAAAAAGTAAATGTTGTGAATTTAGCTCTATCAGGAAGAAGCTCAAAAAGCTTCCTAATAGAAAATAATTACACTTCCTTAAAAAATAATCTTTCTGAGGGGGATTATCTATTAATAGGATTTGGACATAATGATGAAAAATATGATGATGCAACAAGATTTACAGATGCATCTAAACCAACAACTGATTCAACTTCATTTAAATATAGTTTATATGAAAACTATATTAAATTAGCTCTTGAAAAGGGCGCAACTCCAATTTTAGCCACTCCAATTGTAAGAGCTAATGCCTCTGATGATTATTCAGGTTCTTCTGCTCATATAGTTTCTGGTTATGGTGATTATAGTCAGGCAATAAAAGATCTTGGTACTGAAGTTGATGTTGATGTTGTTGATTTGACAGAAATTACTAAAACTCAATATAAGTCATTAGGATATAGTGAGGCAATGTATTATCATGCCTTTACCGCAGGAAAATATGATACAGATGGTGTCACAATAATTCCAAATGTGAATTCAATTGATACCACTCATTTAAATAAATATGGTGCTAAATATGTAGCATATTCTTTCGCAAATACTATAAAAGAATCTGCAAATAGCTTAGGCTTATATGTTCTTGATAATATTCAAGCTCCAACTAAGGATGTAGATTATCTTGACGCTATTAATCCAAACTATACAGTACCTCTATATAAGGCCCCTGATTTATCTACATACTCACCAAATACATCCTTTAAAACTCAAACAGCAGATTGGTATGGAACTGCATTTGGTGATACTGGTGGAGATCCTACAGGAAAAGGATTTATCGCAAAAGAAGATACTGCTTCAATATTTACAGTAGGTAATCCAAATTCTTCAGGTAAAATCACCTCTTCTACAGAAGGTATTGCCTTCCTATTTAAGCAAGTATCAAAGGATGATAATTTTACAATTACCTGTGATGTTGAAGTTTCACAACAAGCAAACACCAAGCAAGCTGGCTTTGGATTAATGCTTAGAGATGATTGTTATTTACCAATTAAGGATGCTTCAATTGTTAGTAACTATGTAGCGGCTGGTATGTATACTACATCTTCTAATACAACTGAAATAGTATATTCTCGTGAAAATGGAGTCCTTTCTTCAGGTAGTAGTAATACATCAAGCTTATATGCAACAAATGATACAGCAAAATTAAAAATAGAAAGAACTGGTCAAGTTGTAGTTTGTACAGTAGAATACAATAGTACAACCTATACTAAAACCTATACTGATTTTGACTTTCAAGCAATAGATAATGAATATATGTATGTTGGTATGTACGCAACACGTGGTACCGTATGTGAATTTACTAATGTAGTATATACATATACTGGAAAATCACAAGGAGCATAAAAATTAAAATTGAGTTCAAATTGAACTCAATTTTTTTATAGTTTAATATTATTATTAATTAATAATTCATAGCCTCTTTGATTTAAGATGCTTCTTGTTAGCTTTTCCATATCTTCTGGAGTTTCATCTTTACTAATAGACCATTCACATATTATTGATGTAAATATAGAATATTTTAATCCTATTAATATTTTATTTTCAGGATTAGCAATTTCGTATTTTTTTAAACAATTCTTTAAAATAAAATCACATTGATTTGCAATTATATATACTAAATCCTTATGTTTTCCCCAATATTCAAAAAAGAATAATAATTGATTTATTTTGGTTTTTCTATGTTCTAAATATCTATTATAAAAATAATCAAACATTACTTCAATGACATCAATAACATTATCAAAATTTCTATAAAATGTAGATCTTGAAATATTACATTCATCACTAATTTCTTGTACAGTGATATCACATAAATCCTTTTTTAATAATAGCCTTCTTAAACCCTTATATATACTTCTCTGACTCTCTCTTGATTTTTTATTTGCTTTAATTTCAGGCATAGAATCCTCATTCCTTTCAAATAAAATATTTATTAATTAGAATAATGTTATCTCTAATTTATTTTACCATACCCAAATTATTTTTTCCACATTTTATAGATAACAAAAAAGAACGTATAGGGCTTTCGCAAAGTCAAACCTTAAAAATAATATTCAGTTAGCTGTTTAGACA
>CAMEJG010000051.1 GCA_945919465.1 uncultured Anaeroplasma sp.
AATCACCACTATTCTATACTTAATTATATCACAAAAAGAGAAAAAAGTATAGAAAGAAACTATACTTTTATCATTAATTTATATTGAATCTGTCAGCTGCTGATTACCCTACTTAAATACATTATTATTTTATCATTTTGTATATCTTTTACAACAACATTTAAAATTTACTAATTAAAATCAATATTTTTCATATTATACTTACTTATTTGTTAAATATTTCAACATTAGTCCCATTTGTCATAAACTTGATATCCACTTTCCAATAGATATAATTATTAATTAAAAATAAACTAATCTAATAAAAAAGCCATATACAATGGTATAGTATATATATTCTTATTCTCGCCAATATTTCCATCTATTAATTTTATCGCTCTATTAACATTATATTTTATTTTGTTAGTTAATACCTCTTTTAATGATTTTGCATTGCCATTATTAGCTTTAACCTCTATTAGAGTTAATTCATTTTTAAAATTAGTAACAAAATCAATTTCTAAACCACTATTTTTACTAAAATAATATAATTTTTTTCCTAACTTAGTTAATGCATCAGCAATAATATTTTCAAATATAGCTCCTTTATATATTTTCAAATCCCCATTTAAAATGTTATTTGTTGTTCCTTTTTCTAGCATTGCGACAAATAAGCCTGTATCCGCAACATACAACTTAAAAATATCCTCATCCTTATTTCCCTCTAATGGCAATTCTAAAACATTCATATTATAACAAATCTTAACAAGACCAAATTCTTCTAGCCAAGTAATTGCATTTCGATATTCTCTTCCTTTTGCATTTTTATTAATGACACTATATTGGAATTTCTTGTTCTCTTTGGCTAATTGATTAGGTATAGAATTATATACCTCCATAATTCTTACTAATTCCTTTTGATTAATTTTTTGATTTTCATTTTCATCTAAATGCTTCCCAAAATCATCCTTATATTGTTCTAATATATTATATTGGACATCATATACTTGATTTAAATCATTTGTTTGTAAAAAAGTATTAACTGCATCTGGCATTCCACCAACACACAAATATTCTTTATAATAATTCATCATAGAATCATTAAGAGCATCACTAACATGTTCTTTATTATAAAAGCATTTTTTTATATATTCTATTATATCTTCACTAATGCCTTTAGCTAATAAATATTCCTCAAAATCCATCGGATACATATTAAGTAAGTATTCAAATCCTGTTGGAATACCTTTAGATTTTTTCTTATTATATCCTCTTAATCCAATTAATGATCCAGTAGCAATAATGTCAAATCTTCCATCAAGCATAAAAGGCTTTATAGATGATCTTGCATTAGCACATTCCTGTAATTCATCAAAAATTATTACTGTTTCATTTGGAATAAACTTACTACCAGGTAAGGCAGCAGACAAATCTCTAATCATATTATTTACAATTAAATCTCCATCAAATATTTTCCTTATAGACTTATTATCCATAAAATTTATATAAATAACGCTTTTGTAGTTTGATTCACAATAGTGTTTTACTACTGTTGTTTTTCCAATTTGTCTAAGTCCTTTAATAACAAGTGCTCTTCTTTTTATTTTCAAACTATCTTTCCATTTGTTTATTTCATTTAAAATCTTTCTTTTAAACACAATAGTCACCACCAATTAAATTTTACACTTTTTTTTATGAACTTTCAATTGGTTTTTGCACTTTTTTCAAACAACTTATTAATAATATTTACACTTTATTACAACAAGAAAAAAAGTTAATTATGCCAATGAGTTGTAGGCTCCCCTGAATCAGTCGCACTAACAATAAATGCCTTATTGATACCCATATCTCGATATCTTCTTAATTCCTTTAATGCTTTTCTTTGCATATAATTAGGCTTAATAATATTATTAATATTTTCTAATCTATTTTATAGAAACCAATAAGGTAAATAATATATTATTTAAAATATTTAAATTACTTTTTTATTACTGCATTTAACCACTTTTCATTTCTATCTGGTCTAACATCTTCTGTAATGCATATTTCTAATATTTTAAACTTAGTTTTTAAAATATATTTTCTAAATGCTTCTTCATTTAAATCAATGAAGAATCTACCATTACGTTCTCCCTCATATTCTCCATATTTAAATGAACAATACATTACACCATTTTCTTTTAATGCTATATAACATTTATTTAATACTTCAACTAATTCATTTGATGGAACATGAAGTAATGATGCACAAGCCCAAATACCATCAAACATATCTATATAATCCATATCTTGTACTTTCATACAATAAACATTTTTTAAACCTAAGCTTTTACCATATTCACAAAATTCTTTTAAAGGATCAATAGAATATAATTCATATTTATTTGAAAAATATAATGAATCTCTTCCACTACCAAAACCAATATCTAATATAGTTTTAGCATTATTATCTAAATATTTTTGAAAAAAATTATATTGAAAGGACATATCACAATTAATTGTTTTTTCAATAAATTCATCTTTATTATCTTTATAATAATTGTTCATATTTATAACCTGCAATCTCTATAAAATTTATCTAGATAATTTGCTTCTAAAGATATTTTAATTTCTTCTTTAAATTTATTATCTACAATCTCTAATAATCGTTCATTTCTTTCTTTTAGCTTATTAATTACATCTTCAGAAGGAATAGAATTAGATTTACTAGAATTATATGATTTACTAGTTACTACTAAATTCCAAATATCATCTGAATACATAAAGCTCCATGGAATAACATGATCTATACTAATATTATCCATAGTTAATTCTTCACCAGTATAAAAATCTATAATTTTTCCATCCTTGAATTCTTTTAATAATTGATTCTTATATTTATTTAAGCTTTCTCTATTTAATTTAGCTTGTGATATTCCATTTACTTTTAATGTGATTTTTGGAGCATAATTAAATTTTTCTAATAATTGAGCCCATTTATAGTTTAATAGCTTAGATAATACTATTGAATATTCTTTTAATTCTAAAGCTGCTGAATAATTTAATTTTACTAAATTATTCTTTTTATCAATTTCATAAATATCAATTGTTTTTCCATTAATATTTTTAAATCTCCAAGCAACATTCTCATGTAATGTTTTAGCAACCTTTTTTACAGTTTTTAGATATAATTTATCATTTAATAGTTTTATTCCCTCATTAAACCATTTAGGAATATTCGAATTTGTAATAGTTTTATATTCATCGATAAGCTTTTGAGTTTCTTGACATACAACAGGTACTTTAGAAGGTGATTGCTTCAAATTAAAGAAAAACATCTGATTCCAATAATATTTAATCATACATTCAGATATATCTTCAAATTTAATAAACACATATTCTCCTTCTTCTTCATAACATTTATCGAAGGAAATACATTCTAAAATAGCTCGTCCCCAGGCTAACTTATATGTATTATCATTATTCATTTTTTCAATAATATCTAACCAACTATTTATATACCTTGAAATCATATGTCATCATCCCATTTACAAAAATATTTTATTAAATAATATAAAAGATTCTTTAATTTGATCAAGATTCTTAATTTCTAAATAATTATTTAAAAATAAATCCTTTATTTTCTATAATTTCTTATTAGTAAAAGTATACCAAATTTTAACAATCATTTACATAATAAAAGAAAAATAATTAAATTTATTCTTAATAAATCATAGTATAAATAATAATTTATCATATTCAATTAATAAACTATTAATTTAAGCTTTGCTAAGATTTTTTTAAGATATAAAAATTAAACTTTTGTAATAAGATTTTTAATATAATAATTTTAAAATATGATATATATCATTAGAAACTAAGTTTTATATTACTATATAACAAAAAAATGATTATATACCTAACTTAAAAGGATATATAATCATTATCTCAAAATTATGATTAGTTATAATTATTATCAGGATATTTACTTAATATTACTAAGAATTTATCATAATTATTTATAAATGCTTCAACAACTTTAGGATCAAAATGTTTTCCACTTTGAGAAACAATTTCATTATATGCATCTTCACAACTCCAAGCCTTTTTATAAGGTCTATGACTAACTAAAGCATCAAAAACATCAACTAATGCTACACATCTAGCATATGGAGAAATCTCTTCTCCCTTAAGGCCCTTATATCCAGTTCCGTCCCATTTTTCATGATGTTGATAAGCAATAATAGTTGAAATATTAAATAATTCACCTGGAGAGGTTTCAAGCATATTTTTTCCATAATCCACATGTTTTTTTACTATCTCAAATTCTTCTTTAGTTAATTTACCTGGTTTTTCTAATATTTCTTCTGGGATCATTAATTTACCTAAATCATGTAAAGTTGCAGCTAAACTGATTTTCCAGCAATCCTCATCTGAATATCCTAAAGCCCTACATAAAACCTCTGTATATTCACATACTCTTTTTATATGCTGACCAGTATCCTCAGATTTTCCTTCAACAACCTGTGATAATGAAACAATTAAATTCTCTTGATCATCATATAATTCTTTATTTTTATTAGCTAATGTATTAATAAGCTTTTCAATTCTATCAGAAATGAAAAAGCATAGTACTCCTATTCCTAATAATTCAATTACACGTGGTATTATTCCATAAAAAATAGTTCCCTTTAATGTAACTAATGGTTCATCAGGTACTATTTTTAAATTAAATGCAATTAAATGAGAAATAATTACCATTGGAATAGTTAAAATTAAAGTATATAATACATATCTTTTTTCACTATATAAGCATGCCATTATTAATGGTACCGCAAGCATTAAAATAGTATGATAGGATAAAACAGAATATAATAATCCCGATTGTACTACTAATATAGCAAGTATAAAATATCTAATTTTATTAGATTTAATCTTTAAAATATCATAAAATAAAGTTGGTAAAAAAAATCCTATAATTGTAATTCCTACAGTTAAATATAATGGTAATGGTTCTATTTTAAAAATATTTACAGCATTAAGTATCGCAACCATTAACATGAAAATAATTAATAGTCTACAAACAAAAGATACTCTTTTATCTGCATTTTCTTTATATTCAATAAGAATTTTTTTTGAAAAATTCATTATCTCACCTCATTATTTATTTATAATAGTCTCATTTGTTTAAATTATAATAAATTGTAAAGAAAATGTCAAAAATGTTTTAGTTTTATTATTAAAAAAATTAATCAAATTTTAATAATTAGATAGAAATTATAATATAAATATTGTATAATTACTTTATTATTTAAATGTAGGGGGATGATATTTATGAAAAAAAGAATATTGCCATTATTAAGCTTAAGCTTATTAGCCTTAACTTCTTGTAATAATTTAAATAATAGCTCTACTAATTCTAAAACTAATAACAATATAAATATCACTTCTACAACTGAAATAATATTAGAATCTGTTGAAGATTATAAAAATGCAGCATATAAACAATTAGATGAAAGAATTAATCCTATTATGGCTGTAATAAAGGATGAAGATTTAAAGACATTATTTCAAACCTTTTATACAAATGAAATATTATATATTGATGGAATTACAGATATAAATAAAGCTAAAAAGCTATCAGCAAAAATAGATGATGATATGAATGTGTTCTTAGTTACAAGAGTTAAACCATTAATTATTACAAAGCTCAATAGCTTTGTTAATCCTATTATTACCGCAATAAGTAATAATGAAATAAAATCTAGCTTACAATCCTTTTACAAAGAGGAAATGACAAAATTAGAAAATTTAACTGATTTAGAAGAATTTATTAATGTATATAATGAAATATATGAAGATACTACTGATTATATCAATAATGTAGTATTATCATCATTAAAAGATGAATATCTTGAAGAAATGGATTTATATGTTTCTCAAATAATTGATGGTATTACAGATCCAGAGTTAAAAACAAATATTCAATCTTTATATAATACTGAAAAAGAAAAGATTAAGAATGCAGAAACTATTGAGGATTTAAACTTAGCATTAAATGGAATAAAGGATGATATAGAAGATTATACTTTAGATGAGCTTAAAGAAAAAGCTATTAATGAAATAGAAGCAATAAAAAATAGTGAAATTAATAAAATTACTGATTATACATTAAAAACTGCAATAGAAAAATTTGTTGATGATCAAATAGATAAAATAGAAGCTATTGATAGTTTTGAAGAAATATCTACTACAGTAGATGAAATAATTGAGGATACAAAAGAATTTATTGCATCATTAATAACAAATAATTAATTTTGGAGTAGTCAAAATAATTTGCTGACTACTCCTTTTAATGTTATAATTATAATTAATTCGGGGTGATCTTATGCAATATGCAAAGCTACAAATATGCTGTTTTTTAGTTATAGTATATTTAAATATAATATATATTAAAGCTACATTAAATAAAAAAATACCATGTAATAAATATTATGATTTATTAATGCTCTTATCTCCAATTGCAGTATTTTTTGATGGACTAACAGCTATTACTGTTAATTATTTAGATACTATACCATTAATATGGAATAATATATTTCATTTATTATTCTTCATTTCTATGGTATTAGTTTTATATGCAGCATTTTTATATATAATAGATAAAACTATAGAAATTCCAAAAAAATTAATATATAAAATATTAATATCTTTACCTACAATAATTTCAATTATATTAATATGCGTATTTATTCCAAAGCTTGAATATATAATAGGTACTCATACAAATTATTCAATGGGAGTATCTGTTATAGCTAGTTATGCATCAATAATAATTCATTTTGTTTTTATACTATTTTTAATAATTTATAAATTTAAAAATATAGAAAAAAGAAAAGCTTCTACTATTATAATATCATTAACAATTACTTTAATGTTATTAATTTTACAAATAATATATAAAGAAGCTTTAGTATCTGCATTTTTCCCATTAATAATAATACTTGGAATGTATTCTTCTTTGGAGGATCCTTCAATTAGAAGATTAGAAATATATAATAGAGAAATGGTAGATTCATTTTCAACATTAGTTGAAAGTAGAGATAACAGTACTGGTGGTCATATTAAAAGAACTAAAAAATATGTAGCATTAATAATTTCAAAAATGAAAAACGATAAAAGATATCGTAAAATAATGACAAAAGATTATGCTCAAAATGTTATCGATGCTGCTCCAATGCATGATATTGGAAAAATAGCTACTCCTGATAATATTTTACAAAAGCCTGGAAAATTAACTAATGAAGAGTTTAATGAAATAAAAAAACATGCAGCTAAAGGTGGAGAAATAATAAAAGAAACATTTAAAGATATTGATGATAAAGATTTTCTAATAATTGCTTATGAATGTGCTAGATTTCATCATGAAAAATATAATGGAAAAGGATATCCTGAAGGATTAAAAGAAGATGAAATTCCTCTTCATGCTAGAATTATGGCTATAGCAGATGTTTTTGATGCAGTAAGTGCTAAAAGATGTTATAGAGATGCCCTACCATTAGAAACCTGCTTTAAAATAATTGAAGAAGGAAGAGGTACTGATTTTGATCCAAATTTAGTTGATTTGTTCTTAGAAAATAAGGATGAAGTAATATCAATATACAATGAAAATAAATAAAAAGAAAAAGGGAATTTGATTCCCCCTTAAAAATAAAATATTTCTTCAAATTTTTTCTCTAATGCAACACAAAGTAACATTGCAAGCTTAGCTGTTGGTACATATTGAAGTGTCTCAATGGAGCTTATAGTGTTTCTAGATACTCCTACAAGCTTAGCTAAAGCAATTTGAGATAATCCTTTTTCCTTTCTAATTTCAGCTAAATGATTTTTTAAAACTAACGCATCATCCATTTTAGATTACCTTTGTAAGCTGTAAAATCCATAATACAAGCATTGATAATGTTAATATTCCCCATATTATTGCGACTAATAATTCATGCTTTTTTCTAAGCTTTAAATATTTTACTAAAAATAATATAAAAGCCATTGAAAATAAAGCAAAATCAGAACCTCTATTTACATATTTAAATACAAATCCATTTATAGTATCGACAATTATAATTAATACTACACCAACAATATAGGCAATATAGCTTCCATCCTTTTGAGCTTGTATATCAGCTAAATCCTTTCCTTTGTTTTCATTCTGAGCCTTTGTTAATATTTCTTCTTTATTCATAATATTCTCCTTTGACAAGTATACTTGTTATTTATATTATATCTTTGCAAAGTATACTTGTCAATAGATATTATATTATTTTTCCGTTCTTATTAATTTCTTAATTCCTTTGAAAAAATGTCCATTTACAAAATCAACCAAAGCACTAGCTACCTTATATGGTAGCTTACCGCTTGATGAATAACAAAGAGATCTTATAGAATTATTTGGCATTAATTTATAAACAAATAATCCTGCTTTCTTTTTTCTTTCTTTTTCTGGTCCAGCTTTCATTTTACAAGCTTTTTTATATTGCATCAATCCTACTTTACAGAGGGCATTTTTAAAAAATTTTCCTATAAATGAATCAAATTCACCAATTGGAGTTTCAAAAGTATAAGGTTTTTTATTAAAAATATATGGAATAATTTTACAATTAGATATTCGACTAAATTCTTCATTCGTTAATTTAGATAAATTATCTAATTGATGATAATATTTTTTAGTTAATTCATCATCCTCTTCTAATTCTTTTCCATCTAAATTTAACTTTAGAGTTTGAATTTCTTCATCAATGTTTTTAGAAACAATGATATCATATTCACCATTTTCTAAACAAAATTGATTATCTTTAGTATTAAATATCATTAAGTCTTCTTTAGAAATAACTATTTCTATTTCTTTTTCTTCATTTATATCTAAATAAATCTTTTCAAATCCTTTTAATTCCTTCTTAGGACGATAAATCTTACTATTCTTTTTAGAAGTATAAACTTGAATTACTTCACTAGACTTATAATTACCTATATTTTTTACTTTTCCTATTATTGTAATATTAGTATCATCTTCTTTTAATAGGAAATCTGAATATTCAAATTTTGAATATGATAAACCAAATCCAAATGGGAATCTAACCTTAATGTCTAATGAATTATAATAACGATATCCAACAAAGATTGATTCCTTATATACTTCATTTGGTGAGGAAATAAATTCATTTCCAAATACTACGTCATTATAAGATAATGGCCAAGTTTCTGCTAAACGTCCACTAGGTGATATTTCTCCAAATAAAAGCGAAGTAGTTGCCTCACCTATACCTTCACCTGCTAAACCCATATATAATAAAGCATCAACATTATCAATAAATGGAAGTTCAATCATTGCACCTCCAAATAAAACAACAATAAGCTTCTTTTTTAAAGAAATTATTTTTTCTAATAATGATAATTGATTATTTGATAAAGTTAAACTTTCTCTATCAAATCCTTCTGATTCTACATAATCATTTTGTCCAGCATATAAAACAATAGTATCAAAATTTTTTATTTTTTCTAATGCTTCATTTTCTTTCTTTTCGTCTACTTCAATTTCACTAGCTACATATCCCTGAATATATTCATAATTGATATTTCTTTTATCTAAACTATCTTTATGATAAGAAAGCTTATAAGGATTTAATAAAGAAGAGCCTGAACCTTGATATCTCATTTCTTCAAATAAACCACCAACAATCGCAACTCTTTGTTTTTTATTTAATGGTAAAATATCATTATTATTCTTTAATAATACGCCAGATGATTTAGCAACCTCAATTGCGAAATTATAATTATCAATAAAATTAAATTCACCTTGATAATTCTTTGTTCTTTCAATTAGCTTTAAAATTCTATCAACTGACTTATCAACAATTTTTTCTTCTAAAGAATTATTATTTACACCTTCAATAATAGAATTAATATTATGCTTTACCATTCCAGGCATCTCTAAATCAGTACCATTTTTTAATCCTTCTACTCTAGATACAATTCCTCCCCAATCAGTCATTACTAATCCATCAAAGCCCCATTTATCTCTTAAAGTTTCATTCAATAACCATGCATTTTCTGAAGCATGTATTCCATTAATCTTATTATAAGAATTCATTATTGACCATGGAGATGATTTCTTAACAGCAATTTCAAAAGGCTTAAGATATATCTCATTTAATGCTCTTTTATCAACTATAGAGTCTCCAGTAAAACGATATTTTTCATTATTATTACAGGCAAAATGTTTTAAACATGCAGCAACATTTCTACTTTGTACTCCTTTAACAAATTCTGAAGCTAAATATCCACTAAGAATAGGGTCTTCTGAATAATACTCAAAATTTCTACCACATTTAGGATTTCTTTTTATGTTTATTGCAGGACCTAAAATAACATTAATATTATAATAATTACATTCTTTTCCAATTGTTTGTCCTACTTTATATAGAAGCTTTTTATCCCAAGTAGAAGCTAAATTTACTCCTGTTGGAAAACAAGTAGCAGGTAATGATGCAGCTATTCCATTTAAAGAATTTCCATTTTTATCTTCCACTCTTACACCATTAGGTCCATCAGATAATTGAAGAGATGGGATATGTAATTCTTCAATAGGATAAGTATTCATAGTTTTGTATCCACATAATAGTTTAGCTTTTTCTTCAAGCTTCATTTTACTTATTCTTTCATCCATTATTTAATTCTCCTCGTATAATATCTAATATAATAGTCTCAAAGAAATTATTTTAATCTTCAAAATGTTTTTTAAAAATACTACAAAAGTATTATTATAAGGATATGATAAATAGAAAATAATTATTCTATTGCTGATTCATTAAAAATGTTCTGATCAGTTTTCAAGAAATGCATTTATAACATCAGTATCGAAATGTGACCCATTCTCTTTTTCAATAATTGAAAAAGCCTTCAATAATGGTTTTATAATTGTTATTTTAAACTCTTCAAGAACCTTTATCATTTCTGGTTTTCAATAAGATCAAATTAAACATAATCACAATTTTCTTATTTAAGTATTTCCTTAATTATATATGTTTTGCCTATTTGTCTAGCACCAGTAATTAATATTGATTTTTCTCCATAGTATATTCATTAAATACAACTATATTATATATAGACCAATCTTCTTTTTCAACGATAAAAAGTGTTCAAAAACCTTCTTTTTCAAAGTCAAATATTTTATCCCATGTAAAGCATTATGGTATCTTCTTTAATTTTTCAACTGCATCAGGAGATTACTATAATACTGTATTTCCGTATACAATAAACTTTTTAAAATACTTTATGTAGTAACCAGATAATAAATATACTACAATATTACTGTCTAGGAGTTGATGAATATGAAGGTAAAAATATTCCAACATAATATGAACAATAAGCCTTATAGCTAAAATGCGGTAAGGCTTTTATATTTGAGAAAAGAAAGGATAAATGCTATGAATAATACAAAAGAAATTACAACAATTGAGAAAGAATATTTTGATGATTTACAAAGGATTAAAGAAACTATTAGAACAAATCAAAACAAAGCTATGATTATTGTAAATAGAGCTATGATTATGACATATTATGAAATAGGTACTATTATTAATCAAAGAAAACAATGGGGAAATAAATATATAGAAAGATTATCTAATGATTTGAAGAATTATGGTAAGGGATATTCAACTCAAAATCTTTATAGAATGTCATCTATTGCAA
>CAMEJG010000052.1 GCA_945919465.1 uncultured Anaeroplasma sp.
GATGGTTAAATGCAGATAGTATTTCATATTTAGATCCTGAGAGTATTGGTGGATTAAATTTATATTGTTATTGTTATAATGATCCAGTAAATAAGTATGATCCAAGTGGACATTTTGCGATAAGTGCATTGATTATAGGTGCGATTGTAGGAGCTGTTATTGGATTTGCTACATCCTATGCTAGTGATGTAATTTCCGAAATGCAAGATGGATTTGATTGGTCTGATTTTAATACATTTGAGGGCAATGGTTTGAAATATGGGCTTGCTGCTATAGGAGGAGCAGTGTCTGGAGCATTTGGTGCAGTTGGTGGTGTAGGATGGTCGTTTATGGGCGAATTTGTTGGTGGCATGATAGAGAATTCCTATTCATTTAATAGTGCAGAAAATGTAGGTTATGCAATTTGGACTAGTCTATTAAGTGCAAGTTTGGGTGGAATGCTAGATATAACTGCAAATAAAATAACTAAATCATATTTTAGTAAATCTATGTCTGGTCTTTCTAAAAATGCACAAAAGCAAATCAAGAAATATTTGAAGAATGGAACTGAAATAACAAATGAACATGCTTTGAAATTGATTAAAAATACAGAATTATTAAATGAAGTACTAACTAAAGGTTTTAAAGGAATAAATGAAATTTTAACATTTGGTTTTTAGTAATAGGAGATAGAATATATGAGCAATAGTAAAAAGTTTTATACAAAAGCCATTTTAACATTTGGAGGTATTTTCATTATTTTCATTTCAATTATTTGTATGATAATTTCTTCTATAATAATTGACGATAAAGAATTATCTGGGATAATGATATCTGGATTTATTGGTTTAGGTATAATTGGATTTATAATGTTTATTATAGCTGGTAATTTTAATATGTTATTCTCATTATATAGAAATCATGGTGGTAAAATTTCTTTAATGTATGATTATAAAAAGGTTGGTGTTCCAAATAATAAATATGAGGAATTTAAAGTTTCTTACAATGAGATTTGTAGTAAGGATATTTATTTAGAAGAAGTTTTCAAAAGCATTTATCAAGGTGTGATAAATAATAGAATAGTAGTATTCAATATGAAAGGTTGGCACAATCAATCATATTATATATATGAATATTTTTTGTCTATTTTGCAAGTTGAATTATCAAAGAATGATAAGAAGAAAATGTACAAGAAACTAAACTGCAATATTCCAAATTTAAGTTTAATTATAAAAAAGAATAATGGTAAAATTATCAAACATTCATTAGTGTCAAATGGATTAACTATGTTGTCTTTCAAATTTAAGGAAAGAGTTAAAATTAAAATTTCAAATATTTTTACGGACAAAATTAACATTTGTTCATTTTATGAGTTTGAGGAATAATATTATTATCTTGGTTTAGTATCCATTGGAACGAGGGGCGACACACTAATTAGCCCCTCGTCCAAGGACTAAACCAAGTATTTTTAATATTTACACTATGAAATATATTAATAACTAGAGGTATAGAATTAGTATGATTTAATCAGTATTATACAATGCTCTAATATATTGTAGATTATCCTTAGATGATAAATTAATTTTACTATTTAGTGTTTTCAGACATAAAACATGAGGATAGAAAATTATTGTAAACATATTTATTATGTTACAAAAGAAATATGTATTGATATATGATTATTAAGCCTGAATTTTGATAGACTTATGCTCAAATAATTATTTATTGATATAAAGGCTATTATTATGATAATGAGAGTGGACTTTTCATAGTGGGACACCGATATTATAATCCGGAGTTTTGTAGATTCATTAAGCCTAATGATGCCTTAAATATTAATCCATATTCTAATTTTGATTTAAATATGTTCTCTTATGGAAAGAATAATCCACTAACTGATACTTATAGTGGTTTAGGTTCTTCTATTATGATGTTTGGAAAAGGGCATCAAGGAAATATGAGAAGTTCAAAATATGCTTATTGGACAACTGAGGAATTGTTAGCCAGACTTAAAGAGTTGAGCAAAAAGGGACACTTGACTGCTGAAGAAAAGAAAGAAAAAAAAGAAATTGAAACTGAATTGAAGGCAAGAGGAGAAAGAAATAGAGCCAAAAGAGATGGTTATTCTCATTCTCACTTTTCACTTTCACCAATGACTTCAATAATTAGTTCTCCTTCACCTGTTATGGAATTTGATGTAAATAATGAATCAATCTCTAATATTGATGTGAATATCAATGTAAACGAAGAGACCTTAGCTGCCACAGGGGCTTTATTAGTAGTTGGAGGATTAATTACATATGTTTTAGCTAATGATGTTACTGGGCTTGGTGCTATTGATGACTGGTCTTTGATTGCGTTAATACCTTTATTTATTTTACTTGGAGGTGAAATATAAGTGGATTTGAATGAATTCTTATGGCATGCAAAAAGAGGTCATGGTGATTGTATACTAGCCATGATGCAAGGTAATATTTTGTATTATAAAGATATTGTAAAAAAAGTCTTTTTAAATAATTATGCTTTTTTAATTAATGATGAATATCGTTCTTCTTTCGCATGTAAATTAATTAGTTTTTATAACGAAGATAAATACTTTTTAAATATATTGTGGAGAAAAATTAAAAGAACAAAATTTGAGGATTATTATACTTTTGATTATTTGATTAATAATTTATTTTTTCTCTTAAGAAGAAATAAAGAATGCAATTATGAAAAAAAATTTATTCATTTATTAAAAAAAAATTTAAATAAAGATATTTTCACAGAGAATGAAAATAATTCCATATGTTCATTGATATCTTTGATATTTGACTTAAATATTAATATTCCTATTAATGAAATAATAACTCAGCATTATGCCAATTTTATGAATTCAAATTTAGATTTATCCAATATTGAATATTATTACCAAATTAGTTTCGCAAAGAAAAATAATATTTTAAACTCATTAAATAAAGATATAGTCAAAGACTTTAATATGCTATTGGAGTGTATTTCTAATAATAGTTCGTTTAATAAACTATTGCCATTTATTGTCAATAATATAACTAGTAATTATTTTAAGCTTTTATTAGATTTGTTGTCAAACAATAATATTGATAGTTCATCTAAAACTAATATTTTAAAAATCATTTTTTATAGCAAAAAAAGAGATAGTAAAACTATAAATAAATTAATAGAAATTATAGATAAATCAACTCAAAATCAAAAAAATATAATTATAGAAATTTTATTAGAAGTAAAATCAAAAAAATTATTATCTAAATTGTTTCAAAAAGAATTAGAAGATAGTTTTGTTATTAGATTACTAATAAATAACTACAATCAAGACTATTATGAAGAAATACATAATAAAATATTAAAATTAAGAATAAATTATAATAATTCTAATTATTGGTTTGAGGTTGAAACTGATTTAATAAAATATTTTAGTAAAAAAAATATTGATGAGAGGTTACTTACTGATTTAAAATTTTTCTTCAAGAATGGATTGTCCTCAACAAATAGATATAAAACAGCATTAATTTTGAAAAGATATAATATGCTAGATGACAATGAAATAAAATCTTTAAAATATGATGCAAATTATAAAATTAGAAATAAATTTAAAAAAATATAAAAATTTTAATTATAATCAACTAAATTGTAAACAGGATAAGATGTGTGCTTTGATCTGAAACATTTAGACTTTTAGTTTTTCTTGTTAGTAATAGTATGCTCAGTCAATAAATGTAATGGTAATATGAGGTTTATAAGATAGAATCGATTTTGAATAAGATTGACAATTATTGTAAACGTAATTATTGTATTACAAAAGAAATATATATTGATATATGATTATTAAGTCTGAATTTTGATAGACTTATGCTCAAATAATTATTTATTGATATAAAGGCTATTTTGATAATGAGAGTGGTATGTATTATTGTAGAAGTAGGTATTATGTACCAAAATGGTGTAGATGGTTAAATGCAGACAGTATTTCATATTTAGATCCTGAGAGTATTGGTGGATTAAATTTGTATTGTTACTGTATGAACAACCCAATCATGTATGCCGATCCAAGTGGACACTTTGTTATTACAGCAACTATGATATGGGCCGCAATAGGTATTGGAACTGCAATTGGAGCAGGTATAGGGTTTGGAGCTGCTTATATTCCTGATGTTATTGAAAATGTTAAAGTCGATGGATTTCAATGGAGTGATTTAAATACTTTTGAAGACAATTGGCAACATTATATCGGAGCGACTTTGGGTGGAGCTGTTGCAGGTGCTGGTATCGGATTGTGTTCAATGCTTGGGGCAGGTTTAGGGGTAGCGTTATCTACAGGTACAGCTTTGAGTATTGGAGGAACAGCTATTTCAGGAGGCACTGCTTTGGCCATGGGTGTAAGTGGAGCATTTGTCTCTGGAGGATTAGGTTATGCTGTTAGAACTGGTATTAGTAATCAAGAAACCTTTGAATGGTCAGACATGTTTATCGAGGCAGGCGCTAATGCAATTAGTGGTATGCTAACATTTACAGGAGCAATAGTTGGTGGAATTATGGGAGTTAAAGTTCCAGGAGCTGCATTTTCTTTTAAAAACTTTGCGTTGTATCATCTTGGCGCAGCATACTTTGGGGTTTATCCAATAAAGGCTATTCTTGCTTATATTAAGAAAAAACTTAAGGAGAGATATTAATGTATTATCTTGAGCAAAAACAATTTAAACCAGCAATGATTTTGTTTGGAATACCATTTATTCCATGTATTATTGGATTAGTTATTGCTAATATATTGCTAATTAAAGTTGAATTACTGATTATGTTAACTATAATTATTGGAGTCTATTTGATAATAGTTATTATTTTATGGAAACTTTCTAAAAGAAAAACCCATTATCTTTTACTTAAGGACTATGAGATAGAATTAGTATTTTATGATTCTATTAAAGGTAAAGTAAAATTAGAAGTTCAATTTTATGAAATAGTTAGATTTGAATATTATAGAATAAATTCAATTAAAGGTTGGTTAATGTTGTTTTCGTATATTTTCCCTAAATGTGTATATTTAACATATAATGCGAATGGAGAAAAACAAAAAAGTTTATTGGATATTTAGATATTGGAGATATAAAAGAAATAGCAAAAAAAACAAATAGTGAATTAAAAATTTATTAATATATTTTAATTAACACAAACTTGCAGGAGTGTAGCTATCATAATAGATAGTTGCACTCTTTTTTGGTTTTAAGAAAAAAAGACACCCCTATATTCACATGTTAATGTTATTATAAAAGTAATCTATTGTTTATTTTTTACTTGACAGTAACAAAAGCTTAATAAAGAAAAACTTCATAGAAAAAATTGAAACGTAAAAAAACTATGAATAATAGAAATAAAAATTATAATTCTATAAATAAGCTAAAATCAAGAAAAGAAGCTATAGATATATGTTTTCCTATTTTATTTAACTTGAATTGTTCATTTTGGAATAGGCATAATTAAATTCTTATTATAAACCATATAAATATCACTATTTAGTATCATTAAATAAATTTTTTAAAAGTAAAATCAATTAAAAAAGCATTTATTTACAAAGATTTAGTAAATAAATGCTTGTTTTAATATTTAGTATAAGGAGATAAGGATAATATTTTTATTATAAAACTTTTAATAAAATAGTGATTTTTTTCATAATTATTCTATTTAGCTTCAATATGCTTAAATGATGAAGTATTTGTTGATAAGTATAGTGCTTCAATTACCACGTTATTAGTTATATCTAAATATATTTCTGTTGTTTGAATACTGTTATGCCCTAAGAAAGGTAATTCAGTACTATTTTATTATTGTAATTTCTAGTGTTTTTTATTTTATTTAATTAATAATCTAAGCTCCTTATTTAATGCATCTAATACATAAGGAACATCTGGCTTTATATCACCTTTGATGATTTTAGTTGCAACATAGGTCTCAATATATTTTTGAATAAATCTTTTTACTGGTCTTGCACCATATTCTGGATCATATGCTTCATCAAGAATATATTTCTTTAAACTATCAGTAAAAGTAATATTGATTCCTTGGGCTATTAATCTTTCATCAAGATTACGTAATAGCTTAGTAACAATTTTCAATTGTACATCCTTATTTAATGGATGGAAGTAGATTATTTCATCAATACGATTTAAAAATTCTGGTTTGAAGGAATTTTTTAATAATGCATCTACTTTATTATAAGATTCTTTTGTATTTTCAAGAAGATATTCGCTACCTAAATTAGATGTCATTATAATAATTGTATTTTTAAAATCTACTGTTCTTCCTTGTGAATCTGATAATCTACCATCATCTAATATCTGAAGAAGAATATTAAATACATCATGATGAGCCTTTTCAATTTCATCAAATAGAATAATTGAATAAGGATTTCTACGAACCTTTTCAGTTAATTGTCCACCTTCATCATATCCAACATATCCTGGAGGCGCACCAATTAGCTTTGCCACGCTATGAGCTTCCATATATTCACTCATATCAATTCTAACAATATGGGATTCACTATCAAATAATGCATCTGCTAGGGCTTTTGCAAGTTCGGTTTTACCAACTCCTGTAGGACCTAAGAATAAGAAAGAACCGATTGGCTTATTTTCATCTTTAATTCCAGCTCGTTGTCTAATTATAGCATCACTGATAAGCTCAACTGCTTCATCCTGTCCAATAACTCTATTTTTTAAAGTGTCTGCAAGATGAAGTATTTTTTCTTTTTCGCCTTGCATTAGCTTTGAAATAGGAATATTAGTCCATTTAGAAACTACTTCAGCTACATCCTCTTCACTAACTGATTCAGATAGAAGATGATCATCCTTTGATTTTTCTTGATATTCCTTGATTTTATTTTCTAATTCCGGAATCTTAGAATACTGAAGCTCTGAGGCTTTTTTATAGTCTCCTTCATTGAAGGCTTTTTCAAGATTAAATTTATTATCCTCAAGTTTTTTCTTAAGCTCTTTATAATCTTGGATTTCATTTTTTTCTTTATTCCATTTTTCTGTTAAAATCTTTTGCTTAGATAATAATTCATTAAGCTCACCCTCAATTGATTCTAATCTCTTAGAAGAAGTAGGATCTGATTCTTTTTTTAATGCCATTTGTTCAATCTTAAGTTGAGTGATTCTACGGTCTAAATCATCAAGCTCAGCTGGTTTAGAATCAATTTCCATACGACATGAAGCACAAGCCTCATCAATTAAATCTATGGCCTTATCTGGTAAGAAACGATCAGTGATATATCTATTTGATAAGGTTGCGGCAGCAACAATCGCATTATCTTGAATTGTGACTCCATGATGAAGCTCAAATCGTTCCTTAATTCCTCTTAATATTGAAACGGTATCCTCTACAGTTGGTTCTGAAACTAAAACCTTTTGGAAACGACGCTCTAATGCTGAATCCTTTTCGATGAATTCACGATATTCCTTTAATGTAGTAGCACCAATACAATGAAGTTCTCCTCTTGCTAGCATTGGTTTTAATAGATTACCAGCATCCATTGCACCATCGGCTTTACCAGCACCTACTATTAGATGGATTTCATCAATAAACATGATAATATTTCCATCTGATTCTTTAATTTTATTTAATACAGCCTTTAATCTTTCCTCGAACTCTCCACGATATTTAGCACCAGCAACTAGGGCTCCCATATCTAACTCGAAGATTGTTTTGTTTTTAAGTGAGGTTGGAACATCGTTAGCTACAATACGTCTTGCAAGTCCTTCGATGATAGCTGTTTTACCAACTCCTGGCTCACCTATTAAAACAGGGTTATTTTTTGTTTTACGAGATAATATTTTTATAATACGACGGATTTCTTCATCTCTACCAATTACTGGATCAATTTTTCCTTCTTTGGCAAGGCTAACAACATCTCGACCGTATTTTTCTAATACATTCTCATTTGCTTGATTATCCTGCATCATAAATATCTCCACCTTTCATAGTCTCTTATTGACTACAACTATATTATATCACTAAAATTGGCACTGTCAATATAAGAGTGCTAATTTTTTAAAAAATCATTTTCATAGTTCTTACATTGAAAATATGATGTATAATTAAAGTAACAAACGGATACAATAAAAATAATTGAATATGGAGGTAAAATATGAGAAAAATTCGTGTTGTCCAATATGGTTGTGGTAAGATGAGTAAATATATTTTACGCTACTTACACGAAAATGGTGCTGAAATTGTTGGCGCTATTGACCTAAATCCAAATGTAGTAGGCTTGGATGTAGGAGATTATGCTAATTTAGGAGTAAAAACTGGTGTTATTATTTCTAATGATGCTGATAAGGTGTTAGATGAATGTGATGCTGATGTGGCTGTTGTTACATTATTTAGCTTCATTTCTGACATTTATTCTTGTTGTGAAAAATGTTTGACTCGTGGTATTAATGTAATTACTACTTGTGAAGAGGCTATTTATCCTTGGACTACTGCAAGTGCTTTAACTAATAAGCTTGATAGAATCGCTAAGGAAAATGGTTGTACAATTACTGGTTCAGGTATGCAAGATATTTTCTGGATCAATATGGTTGGTATGGTTTGTGGAGGAGTTCACAAGATTACTAAGATTAAGGGTGCATATAGCTATAACGTTGATGAATATGGATTAGCTCTTGCTAAAGCACATGGCTGTGGTTTAACTCCTGAAGAATTTGAGAAAGAACTTGCTCATCCAGAAGAGGTTGTACCTTCTTATGCATGGAATGCAAGTGAAGCTATTGCTTCTAAATTAGGTTTAACTATTAAATCTATTTCACAAAAGAATGTTCCATATATTATTGATCATGATTTATATAGCCACACTTTAGGTGAAACAATCCCTGCTGGTCGTTGTATTGGTATGTCTGCAGTTGTAACTATTGAAACATATCAAGGAATTATCATTGAAGAAGAAACAATTGGTAAGGTATATGGTCCTGATGATGGAGATATGTGCGATTGGGAAATCTTTGGTGAGCCTTACACTAAATTTAGTGTTGTTAAGCCTGCAACAGTTGAACATACTTGTGCTACTATTGTAAATAGAATTCCAAGTCTATTACGCTCAGAGCCTGGATATGTAACTTCTGAGCATTTAGATGAGATTGAATATCTAGCTTATCCAATGACTTATCATGTATAATTAATGATTACTGTCTAGCATTTTGCTAGGCAGTTTTTTGTTTTATGAAAACCTCAGCTAGGCTGGAAAGCTTGAAAAAATTATAGCTATCGTGGAAAATAAAAAAACTTTTATATATTTAAAGCGTAGTCAGTCAACTTCATAATAATTAATAACAAGGAGTGATATCAAATGAATAATACCGTTAATAGTTAGTTTGAGGAAGGATTGCAAAGTCTATTCGAAATTAAATAGAAAAAAGATTCACACAATTAAATTTTGATTTTAAGAGACCCCTACACTGGTAGCAGGTAAAGGATGCAAGATGTGGACTCAAAATTCACTTTGGTAATTTCTAATGGAAAGAGGGGTATGACAAAAAAGAAAAAACAGCAGTTTTGCTTGTGGATAATTATTCTATTTTTTCAAAAATTCACTTACGAAGAAAAAAAATAAATGCTAAAATATTTATTAGGATAGGTGATTATATAATGGATAATGATAAATTAATATATATTATAAATAGAATAAATGAAATATATCTTAATTCAAATATTATACATGTTTCTTTGAATCAAAAAAGAAAGAAAATTAATTCTGTTGAGGCTAAAATTACAGGAATATATAATAATTTCATTACTGTAACTAGTTTTGTAAATAATTATGAAGAAAGCTTTACAATTACATATATTGATCTAATGATTGGAAGAATATGTATTGATGAATTATAAAATTATTATAGAAATTAATTATTTTCTATGGTATAATTTTATTAACGAAATCGATAAATTATTATGAAATGTCGATAAAGATTAATAGGAGGATAAATATATATGAAAAAATGGGTTTGCACAGTATGTGGTTATGTACATGAAGGTGAGGAAGCACCTGAAAAATGTCCTGTATGTAAACAGCCAAAAGAAAAATTTAAGTTAGTAGAAGAACCAAAGAATCCTTATTCAGGTACTCAAACTGAAAAGAATCTAGAGGCTGCTTTTGCTGGTGAGTCTCAAGCAAGAAATAAGTATACTTATTTTGCTAGTGTTGCTAAAAAGGAAGGCTATGAGCAAATAGCTGCTTTATTCTTAAAGACTGCAGATAATGAAAAAGAACATGCAAAAATGTGGTTTAAGGAATTAAAAGGAATTGGTAATACAGCTCAAAATTTAGCTCATGCAGCAGAAGGTGAAAACTATGAATGGACTGATATGTATGAGGGCTTTGCTAAAACTGCAGATGAAGAAGGCTTCCATGAGCTTGCTGAAAAGTTTAGATTAGTTGCAAAAATAGAAAAGCATCATGAGGAAAGATATCGTGCTTTACTTCATAATGTAGAAATGAAGGAAGTATTTGAAAAAAGTGAAGTAAAGGTTTGGGAATGCCGTAATTGTGGTCATATTGTAGTTGGCACAAAAGCTCCTGAGGTTTGTCCTGTATGTAATCATCCTCAATCATATTTTGAGGTTAATGCTGAAAATTATTAAAATAAAAGAGGCGAATAATTCGCCTCTTTTTTCAATAAATATGTATTTTCATTTAAAAAAATATATATAATATTAAAATAAGGAGGATAAAAAATGACTTTAATTAAAAAGTGTATTGCTGAAGCAATTGGTACATGTGTTCTTGTATTAGTTGCTTGTGGTGTAGCAGTTGTCACTGGTGCATCAACTGTTCCTACTGCACTAGCCTTTGGTTTAGTAATTGTAGCTATGGCATATTCTATTGGAAATATTTCTGGTTGTCATATAAATCCAGCAGTTTCTCTTGCTATGGCAATTACTAAAAAAATAACATGGAAAGAATTTTTATTCTATGTATTAAGCCAGTTTATAGGTGCAACTATAGGTACCTTATTATTAGGATTATTCTTAAGAGGAAATTTCGCCTCATTAGGTGGAAATGAAATTCAAAATACTCTTCTCCCAGTTGAAGAAGGATTGATTCCAAGCTATGGTAATCCAGATTTTGTATCATATATTTGTGCTTTTGGAATTGAAATAGTGTTAACCTTTATTTATGTTATTTCAATTTTAGGTGTAACAGATAAAAATCATCATGAAGGAAAGCATGCTGGAATAGTAATTGGATTAGTATTAACGCTAGTTCATTTATTAGGTTTAGCATTTACTGGTACATCAGTAAATCCTGCTAGATCATTTGGACCAACTCTACTTCAAGCATTTGCAGGAAATACTACATCATTATCTCAAATTTGGATTTGGATATTAGCCGTAACAAAAAGTATAGTAAACTATAGAAATCACCATACTTCAGCCCTTACG
>CAMEJG010000053.1 GCA_945919465.1 uncultured Anaeroplasma sp.
TTATGCACTTTTTTAGGGTAAAATTTGTTTTCTCTTTCAATTTTTATTCAGATTATAACTCCTTTTTTATAATTTCATATCCCATTGCCTTAATAAATCTTAAAGTTTCTAAGCATGTATTACGATCATATTCCTTTTCACTTTCAGGTAAATCTTCATATGGAACTAAACATGGTGTTGTTTTTAATCGACTATCTTTGGCTTCGCCATATGTCCATCCCTCTGCAATTCTTGAAGACGCCCATACATCATGATTGTTTTTTGCTAGTGATTCTAATAATTCTAATAGTTCTTTATCTAATACAATTGATTTTGTATCTTTGGGTTGTGGTTTATATGTCATTTTACTTTCCTTCTTTCATAATTTTTAAGAGTTTTGCAGCAATATTATCCAATTCACCTCTATTAAATGTTTGAATACCATAAGGGCAATCCTTCTTTTTTTCTAGTGAATCAGTAATAATCACTGCTTTTGTTTGATTACCATAACGATTAACAATATTATTTAATTTTTCATAATATTCATTTATAAGATCGGTAGTTGCTTTACATTCTACAAAAAGAGAATCATATCCTTTTGTGAGAATGATATCTATTTCACTTGTAAATGGATTACCATTACAACTTACAGTCACATCATTTTCAATATCATCAAATAATAAAGACTCTTTTAATAAATAATAAATATAAATTTCATATAATTTTCCAGCTTTACAAAGCATTTCTTTAATTTGAAACGAATGAAATCTAAAAAATGATTGTTTATCTCGACTATATCTACTTATTAATTGCTTTTGTTCTATCTGATGAAGTATATCATTATACTTTTTATCAATATTCAATTGACTGTATTCTAAATTGTAATATCTCACTGCAAGTTTGTATTTTCTTCCATTTCCATGTCTACTATATAATGGAACAATATCAATATTTGAATAATCCATAAACATAGATATAGGTTTATTAAATATTAATTTTATTTTTTCTTTATTTGATTCATGTATATATAAAGTGATAACAATATAATTTGAATCAATTTTAAAATTTGAATTTCCAGATATAATTTTATGTTTCTTAAGACCATCAATTATTTTATGAACACCTTTCAAACATACAACCGGCATACAAAATTGTAATTCATAGTCTTGTATTTGTTCTTTAATCTCAAATATTGTAATAAGATCTTTTTCAGAAACAACTTTTTCAATATCCTCTGTTAACTTTTTCCATAAGGATCTATTCTTCACATATATTTTCCATAAATCAAGATATTCTTTTTTAAAGTATGGTTGACCCTTCTTTTGTGTAGATGCTTGACTGAGTTCCGTAAAATCAAGAACACTTAAATATTCCTTATTATCAATATATGTCAATCTATCAGCTAAATAGATATTTTGAAAACTTTGTGATGATAGATTAAAAGAATATCTTGGATAATGATTTTCTTTCTTATTTAATAATTGACATAGTGGAGATTTATTCATTTCAATAGCATAAATATTGTCAAGATATTTATCTATCACATGAATATCATGATGATACGTTAAATTAATAACAGATTTAACTCTAGAATCCTTAAAATCTTCCACAGATAATCGATAATCTGTATCATTTAAAATAATAAAATGAATGATAACATCATTTTTCTTAGAATCAAAGAATTTTTTAACTTTATTATATGAATTTAAAAATTCTTTTTTTCCTTTTAATTCATAAAGATATGTCACTTCTTTTACATCAGACGTTAAAACAGAACATACATTTAAAAACATGTTATCTATCACATATGGAATCATTAAATGAAGTGAAGGTGAATAAGTCAGTATATAAGGTATTTTTTCTATAAGATTAAAATCAATTTTTTTATAGTCCTTATAACTATGTGCACCTAAAATTGGCTGAACATGACAATCAATATTAGATATATAATTCATCGTATTCTCAAGTTGTATTTTGGAAAGACACGCCAGACTCTCTTCAAATTTTTCTTTATAGTAAGAATAAATTCCTTTTTGATAATAGTCACCACTTATTAAACTATTTATACATAATTCCCAAGCGCTGAATAAAACTAATGAATGATAATATTTAACAATGATCTTTTTGATTGAATCAAAGTCTGATGTTTGCATAAGCCAGTCTTTATTATCATCTATTTTCTTAGTCAATTCTTGATGTAACTGAATAGATGCATTATCTAAATCATCTAATCCTATGTGTGTTTTCATCCACTCATTATGACAAATATTATCTAGTTTCGTTTCATAAGATGAATGAAGAATACATAGATGTTTTTTATTCATTTTATCTTTGGTATGAGGATAATTAGCTGCTGCTTCTTCCACATCCATTGGAGTCCATCCAGATACTAATTTTTCTGTTACCCAGCGACGATGTTCAATCCATGCTATTTTTTCTAGATTATCTGCTTTATCAATCTTTTGTTTAAATAACTTAGCAGCAGATGCATCGTCAGCATTTATACCTAAACTATATAATTTATATTTAAGTGATAAAGCAAATGATAAACTTGATTCTAAATTATATTTATCATTGAATTCTGCAAGTAATTTATCAAAGGAAATTTTTCTATGTTCATTCCAAACAATATGTGTATTTAACGCTAATTCTTTCATTCTGTCATAATTTTGCAACTGACTATATTCTTTATCAATAATTACGGAATGCATATCACCTTGATCATATCCTTTAGTTGCAATATATTGAATTGACTTATTTTGATAACAATTATTTATTTGACTTGCAAGTTCATAATTTTTTTTGTTATCTAAATACGAAATAAATATATAATTACAGTTTTTAGCTTCTTTCAAAATCCTATCATATTCATTAGAGTTCATTTGAATAAAAGCGATATCTCCATAATTATTTTTCTTATTTCCATTAAAGAAATCCATTAATGATGGTCTTTGATCAAGATACTGTTTAACACTATCTTCATACAAAACTGTCACCTTTAATTTTTTATCAATCATCTGTCCTGATTGTAAACATTGATCTAAAAATAGTTGACCATATAATCCAAAGCCTGCAACTAACACTTGTATTGTTTCTTTGGCATATTCATATAATGGATGATTATATAATAAATTTTGAAATATAACTTGCATATCCTGATCTAAATATTTTTTAACATCAATTAATTGTATTCTTTTGTTATTAGAAATGTAATGAGAAAAATGTGAAGGTACAAGATAACAAATGGCTTTTTCTAAATCTTCCATAAGTTCTTGACAATGATTATATCTTAAAATAACTTGCTGGTTATTATCTAATATCTTTTCATCTGTTAAACATTTTTTTAATATATATATAAGAGTATCTTTGAGTTGATAATAAGATGTAACAGGTGAAGAGTTGATAAATAGTGAATCATTGATGTATTGCTCTATATTTTCAAGATATTCTTTTTGATATCCATTAAAATGAGGATATTTTTCTTGATCCAAAACAACAAGTGAATCAAATAACACAACTCCAATAGAATAAATATCACTTTGTATTGTATATTGATTATTAAAATTCAAATGAAGATAGGGATCACTATATCTAGGTGTTTCTCTCATGTTATTTTGAGTTCCAATAATAGGACATAATGTATCAATATCAAAAAGATTTAATAGATCATAATCAACTTCATTATTCTTTTTTAAATATCCAAAATTACTAGGCTTAATATCTAAATGTAACAATCCAGCATTATGTAATGAATAAATACATTCTGTTAATGAAAGTATACTATTTAAAATAACAAAAAGATTTCGTTCCGCATCATGAGTAGGATTTTCTTGAACATTTCTTATCATTTTTTCATACACTTCTAAATCATAATCGGGAGTAAATATATATATCGTTCCTGTTTTGTCACGACTTGCATATAGAATCCTAAAATAAGGAATATAGGAC
Source organism: uncultured Anaeroplasma sp. (assembly GCA_945919465.1). Classification (GTDB taxonomy): domain Bacteria; phylum Bacillota_I; class Bacilli_A; order Acholeplasmatales; family Anaeroplasmataceae; genus Anaeroplasma. The sequence continues at coordinate 3,928 of CAMEJG010000053.1, forward strand.
CATAGCTCCTTCTTTTCATTTATTTTTTCTAAAAGAGTTTGATATGCATTTAAATATCTCTCTCTTCCCTTTTGAAATTCATTGATTTTATCACTTAAAACTTCATTAATAAATAAATATCCTTCATCATTTCTTTCTATAAATTCACTCAATTCATAAGGATAATATTCTTTAAGACGACCTGTTGTTTGATCTAAATTAACTTGATAACTTAATACACTTCCTCCATATTCTTCACTACCATTTTTAATATGCACTATAAATTCATTATTATTTTCATCAAATAATTTTATATTCTGAGATAATACAATTCTTTTGTCCATTAAAAAGTACCTCCTATATAACTACAATCATCATAATTATGACAATGATTAAAATAATCGTCTAACATTTGGTAGTCTTTTCGAATAAGTATGTCTTTAATACTCTTTTTTATTTTATTTTCTTCGAACATTTCCTTCCAGGCACCATCACTAAACAAGTAAATATTTTGAAAACAGCCATCAAAAATATGAATATGAGTATGTTCTTTAATATTATGATGTGTAACCGTATAAATTCCTTGAAAATTTTGGACAGGGTAAGAAACGATTTCTATTTCTTTATTGAATACAGTTAAAGAAAGGCTATCTCCCAAAGAAAAAACAAGTGTTTTATTTTTTCTTTTATTATAATAAACAAACAATAATGTCGATGACAAACTTAAAAAATCAATATTTTCATTTTGAGAAATTTGTCTAAGTGAATACTGAAGTTCATCTATCACAAGTTTCTTAATAACTTCTTCATCAAAGTGAAACAAGTCGATATGAGCGACAATGTCTTTGACCTTATTCGAAATAACCTTTGCGCCTTGCAAACTATTTTCACAACTACTCACACCATCTGCTAAACACAGAAACATCATATTTTCATTGTCTTCACTTAATAAATAATCTTCACTTTTTTTATGATTTGCGATATGATATTCACCAATTTTACTATACTCTTTAATCAATTTAAAAACCCCTCACTAAATTTTTTGATAACTATATGCACTTAAGATAACCAACACATCGAATATATTCTTTTTTGAAACAGGCTGATAATGGGCTTGTTCTAGATATGACTTTATACTTTCTTTAAAGTCATAAAATGTTTCATTAAAAGTCTTTTCAGAAGTATTCATTAAATTATAATAGTAGTAATAGCTTGCTATTAAATCTGTTCTTGTTATTGATAAACTATCTAAAGAATTGGATGTATGACTATTGAATAATACTTCTTTTTTATCATAATGTTCAAAATTCTTTCTTAAATAAGAATCTACTTTTTTTAACAATAATATAAAATCATCATTTTGTTCTGTCATTTGATTCGAATATTGTCTTTCTAAATCATCAAATTTCATATCTATAAACCATAAACCATAATTTAAATCTTTTACATTTCCATCATTCAACTCTTTTATTTTTTGAATGATTTTCTCATATTGTAAATAAGCCTCTTTTTGATTTGATTCTATCATCAAATGATTTTGATTATGTTTAAAGTCATAATGATCATGAAGATAGTCATAAAATTCTTTTTCATTACTATAAAATTTATTGACTGTATTTTGTTTATAATCAAATAAAGGATCATTTTCTAATTGATGATCTGTTAACTTTTCATTTGCTATCATATTTATCATTTCATTAGCTTTTTTTATTTTGTCAGAAGATGACATATTTTTTTGACATAAATAATAAAGATAGATCATCTCTGCATAATTTCTATAATTAATTGCAAAACCTTCAGGAGAAGCAAAAGCCCCATTATTTTTATTTTTATAAACATCTTCTAGATAACGCATAAAATTATTTTGATAATAATCATTAAATAAATTAATTTCTATATCACTATTATAATCAGGTATTTCATCAGAAAAAGCACAATAAGTCATATGAAACGCTATAGCAAAAAGATATAAATATTGTTTCGTTTTACCACCTGATTTGAATTGCCCATTGGCTAACATATCTGCCATTTCAACAATTTCACATGTGTTTTGTTGATGTTTACGTTTTTTAAATTTTTTTACATCATCTATATATTTTATCTTTAAAGATTTTTCCTTGCCATTTTTATTTCTATAAAAAATTTGATTAAGTATACCTTTAAAATTCTTCTCTAGCTTTTTAAATTCTATAATTTTATCATTCGTATAAATTTGTTTTAACCCTTCTAATGAACATTGCCCACATGAATTTTCATATACAAAATCGGTAAAAATACTTTTTAATTTCTCTTGAAAACAGGATTCATTCATTAAATAATCTAAAGCACTATTCTCTTTTCCTTTTATTACCAATCCATCTTTGATCATATAGTCATACTTCAATGATTCTAAAAATTCAATCATCGCTGCTAGACTATCATGTTCTTGATGATCATTATTTAAAAAATAATCAAATATTTCTTCATCTAAACATGCAAGATATTGATTATGAGTAGGATTATCTAATGAATATTTATACTTCATATATTGATCAAGAGCTTCTTTTCCTGAAATACCACTATTGGGAAGAAAATCACCATATTCTTGATCAATCAATCCTTTAAGAATTCTTAAACGTAAAGAATCTGTAGGATATTTTGGATAAAGAAAAGTCACCATTCGATTCATATAATGATAAGGTGATGGAAATTTTTGGAATTGTTTGAATAATATATGTAAAATTCCTTTAACAACCTGTTCTTCATCAAAGCTTTTTTCAATAGAATCATTTATCAGTTTTTCATAATAACAAATATCATTTGTTTCTATAAAATCAATATGACTTTCACTTAACATCTGATATAACTTCGCATAACCCTTATATTCCATCCCCCTATTTTTTGCTGTTTTTATTTGAGATAAAACTTTTTGAAAATCATTATATGAATACACTTTCATTTCATTTTGTATTTCTTCAAATGTTTTCTCCATTATTCTTGTGATTGTTCGTTCATGATTCATTATTATTTTTTCCTCCCCATGGTTTTTAATACTTAGTAATAAGTAATCCTTCAGGTTGATATCGAAAGAAAACTTTAAAACTATGAAGAATATCAGTAGTATTTTTTCTTTGATAACTTTGTAATATTTCATATAATAGGCAATCGCTTTGATTTGTTTCCTTGAATAATACACATGCTTTATTTATTTTATCCATATCATTATAACAAATTCCCTCTAACATATAAGCAAACATAAGTAAACGATTATATTCTTGTCTATTGATTTCTCTTTTATTTTTATCCATCAGATTATTTATTTGATTGATTAATTCTTCAAGTTCTTTTTGATATAATTTTCTTTTGCCTGAAAATAAAAATGTGGTTTTTTCTAAAAAATATGTTAAATATAAAGCTTTACTTACTAGTGCAATTATATAATTAATCATATTCTTCTTTGATTCATACTTTAAATATATTTTTTCACATACCTGAATACATTGATCAATATCATCAAAATGAAATTGAATTGTATTGGGATAGCATTTAAGAATATGTAAGCACCTGTAACAATAAGCCAAAGACAAATAATCATTATATTCATCATATTCTTCTACTAATGTCTTATAGATATTCTTTGCATTTTCATAACACTGTATTGCTTTTTTATATTCTTCACCAATCAGTTTATTTCCTTTTTTTATTAAATCATCAGCTTCCTGTCTTAGCAAATATTGTTTTTTCTTTGATGAATCATATTTTTCAATAAGTGTATCAAAAAAAATTAGATCCATTTTATAAACATTTGGACTTTCATTAACCAATTGCCTAGCATATTCTTTTCCTATCTTTGCATATTTAACAACATCTTCAATTTCTTGATTTTCTTCTTTTTGTTTACATAAAAGTATGTAACAATTCATTAATAATACTCTTGTATTAATTTGGTCATTTGTATCTAAATATGATTCTAAAATATCAATACATTCTTGATATTGTTGTAACCCCATTAAGCGATGAACCTTTTCATCTATATTTTCAACAACTTTTATTGAAGCGGATTTTTGTTGATAATAATTAGCTAAGTCCATTTCACCATAATATTCATAGCTTTCTTCCAATTTAGAATAAACACGTTTCAATTCATGTGAAAAATAATCTTTATATGCAGGATATTTTTTATGAAAACAAATGATTTCTTTTTCCATTTGAAGTAAAACTTTTCTATTTTTTTCTTCATCATAATTGATATATATATAATGAAGATTGAGTAATTGTAAACAAATCACTAATGCATTTTCAAATGTTTTATTTTTTTTATAACGATCGTAAATTATTTTTATTATTTTTTCTTGATAAAACGCTGCTTTTATAAAATCATTTTTATGAATAAATATTCCATGTGCCCCATTATCTTTAAGTTCTTCTGATTGTCTGAGTATATTTTCTACTTCATTTATTGTTTCTTGAGTAGTGAAATGAGAAATTTTTTGATTTTGCAATCCATTTCGATAATATTTCACCAATTTCACACAGGCTTTATAGTTATTTTTTTGCGCAGATTGTTCTAATAACTCAATCCCCTTTTTTTGATTTCTTAGCATATAAATTCCATAATAATTTGCTAATCCCATAAGGTATAGATGTGATGGATTATTTCTATTTTTTTTCTTTTGAACAGGTAATAATACATCTTTTAAATATTGTAAATTATTTCCATCAATAATATGATCAAGTTTAGGATAATGCTTATGAACCAATTCATGATCTGTTGACTTCATTTCTATTGGAATAATTTTTTTATTTTTATTTTTAGCATATGGATACTCTGTTTCTAAAATGTAATTTTTATTTTCTAATATATTTTCAGTAACCAGCAATATTATAAAATCAGCTTCATTTAACTCATTTTGAATTTCTTTTTCAAAATCTTTACCTGTTATTATGTATTCATCATACCAAAAAATAGTATCTCTTAATTCAGGTATAGAATGAATATTTTCCATAAGTTTATTTGCATATTGACGATCTTTTTTTCTATAACTTATAAATATTTGACTTGTACATTCATGTTTTATCTTTTCTTTTAAACTCGCACTTCCAATATATTCAATAATTGTTTCTTTTAATTTATGTTCATATAGACGTTCTGTAGTGTCAAGGGATTCTCTTACAATATATTGCGCATTCATAAAAAATTGAATGTACAATTGATATTCAATTTCTTCTATTAAAATAGGTAAGACAGGGATATTATTTTCTAAAGCATATTTTAATTCAAAATCTCTTGCATAGTTATTTTCACACAAAAACTTCTGACTGACTACAAAAACCAAAATACTCATATCATTTAAATCGCCAATATGTTCTAATTGAGTATGTGGTTCTATATATGTAACAACACAATCTACTTGTTTTAATATATCATCAGTAATTATTTCAATATATCTATAATCTTTTGAATGCGCAGATAAATATATTTTTTGTTTATTAACTAAAGTATATCCTTTTCTATTTTTAACTTGAAATTGACTCATTTGATTTCCCTCTCTTTATTAAAAATATCATTTCTATAAGAACTATTCCATTTATTTTAAAATCAATGAATGTTTATATCCCATATCACCTTCTTCCTCGTTTTGATGTTTTCAATTTTTAGCAATTAAAACCATCCATTATTTTTTCTTTTTGTATTTATCTTTCTTCCATATTGATCTCTAGTCACATAACTTGTATTTCCAAAAAAATCTGTTTCTTTTCTTGTTGTTGATTTTTTTCTTCCGTAATTATCTCTTGTTACATAACTTGTATCGCCAAAAAATCCTGTTTCCTTTCTTGTTGTTGATTTTTTTCTTCCATAATTATCTCTTGTTACATAACCTGTATCGCCAAAAAATCCTGTTTCCTTTCTTGTTGTTGATTTTTTTCTTCCATAATTATCTCTTGTTACATAACTTGTATCACCAAAAAATCCTCTTTCTTTTCTAATAGTTCCTTTTCTTCTTCCACTATTTCCAAATATATCAAAACTCATGTTCATGTCCTCCAATATTCTATATTACGTTGGCGTTGCCCAAAATGTATTTAGCCGCATTTTGTCGCTGTTCAATGTTAATTACGCTCCATTGACTAAGCTATTTAATTTTCGACTATATTATATATGAAAAGAATTACTCTATTTTTAGGGGGACATTTAAATGTCTTGATAAATTATGTTATAATTTATTTAAGCATTCTAATGAAAGGAAGAAAAATATGGGTCTTTTCGATAATATTAAAAAATATGTCAGCAATATATCTTATGACTTCGCAAAGGGATATGCTTATTATCATGAAAAGGATTATGAAGAGGCTTTTTTTTGGTTTAAACAAGCCGCTGATCATAATCATGCTAATGCATGTGAATGGTGTGGACATTGTTATGAAAATGGATATGGTACTGAAAAGGATTATACCAAAGCAGTCTCTTACTACAATAAAGCCATTAATTTAGGTAATATTGATGCTATGTTTGATTTAGGTACTTGTTATTGTTATGGACATGGGGTCAATAAAGATTATAAGCAAGCATTTTCTTGGTTTAAAAAAGCTGCTGATAAGAATCATGCTGATGCGTGTGATTGGACTGGATATTGTTATGAAAATGGGTACGGAGTTAAAAAAAATTATACTCAGGCAGTCTCTTACTATAATAAAGCTATTGATTTAGGTAATATAGAAGCCATGTCAAATTTAGGTGCTTGTTATTATCACGGATATGGAGTCAAACAAGATTATAAGCAAGCATTTTCTTGGTTTAAAAAAGCTGCTGATAAGAATCATGCTGATGCGTGTGATTGGACTGGATATTGTTATGAAAATGGGTACGGAGTTAAAAAAAATTATACTCAGGCAGTCTCTTACTATAATAAAGCTATTGATTTAGGTAATATAAAAGCCATGTCAAATTTAGGT
>CAMEJG010000054.1 GCA_945919465.1 uncultured Anaeroplasma sp.
TTACAAAAAGCTTTTTGATTATTCTAGTTCTATACCCTATCAAGCGTAAGAACCTAAAATTATTAATAGGAGGCATCTATATTATAGATATTCAATTAATATATAGTGTGATTTAACTTATTATATTCTTTAAATAATTCTATACATGCTTCATTATCTATTTCAATTAAAAAACTTGAAAGCTTTTCTCTTCCACCAAAAAGTCCGTCAAACTTTTTATCTCTAAATCCAATTGATTCATTTTCTTCAATACTACAACCGTAATATACCTTATCAATATTAGCCCATAATATAGCTGTTAAGCACATATTACAAGGTTCTCCTGTAGTATATAATACACATCCTTCTAATGAATAAGAATTTAAATTCTTTTCAGCATCACGAATTGCTTCCATTTCACCATGACAGGTAGAGTCTTTATTAAATAACACGCAATTATGTCCCTTACCTACAATTTTTCCATCTTTGACAACAACAGCACCAAAAGGTCCTCCATGATTATTATGAATTCCCAACCTTGCTTCTATTATTGCTTCTTGCATAAAAATATTATTGGCTTTATAAGTTACTTTTGGTAATTCTTTTTTCATATTTTTTTCCTTACTTAATACTATTTTAATTTCTTTATATATGAACGACGTCTTTTATGTAAAATATTATCAAAAGATTTCCATTGGTTTTGTATAGAAATATTATCCTCTAAATTTAAATTAGTTTCTGCATATTTAAGCTCTCCATTTAAAAGATATTTCATGATTTCATATACTAAAACAGATGCCACGCCCTTCATTTGATATTCAGGAAGAACTCCAATTAATCCCAAATCTAATATTTCTGGGTTATTCTTTGCCTTAAGAATTCTTATTATAGTTGGAATAGTTAAATGTCCGTTACTCTTTTGTACTGCCTTTGCGATTGAAGGAATACAAATTCCAAAACAAACTACATTATCATCACTATCTACAATAACTGCATAATACTTTTTATTTAAGATTAATTTAAAATTGCTGATAACCATTTTACGCATACCATCAGTAAATGGTACAGTACCATAAAGATTATCATAGGTTTTATCTAATACTTTAAATAATTTTTCTCCATATCTTTTAATAAAATCAGAAGTTGATTTAGTTTCTACAATCTTTAACTTATTTTTTCTTAAAATATAAGAACAAAGCTTTTCAAATTTTCCATCTAATTCTTTAGGAGCATATAGTTTTCTTTCAACCCAATCTACATCCTTAACAAATCCTATATTTTCAATTAATTTACTATAATATGGAAAATTATATTGTTCTTCAAATGTAGAAAGCTCATCAAATCCCTCAATAAGCAATCCTTCTCTTTCTAAATCAGAATATCCTAAAGGTCCCACAAGATATTCCATTTCATTCTCTAAAGCCCATTTTTCAACTGCATTAAATAATGCATCTGCAACTTCCTGATCATCAATAGAATCAAATCTAGTAAATCTAACTTTTCTTTCATTCCATTTTTCATTACTAGCCTTTTGTATAATGCCTTGAATTCTTCCTACATGCACATTATCCTTATATGCATTAAAAAATATTGATTCACATTGATCATTATATACATAATTTTTTTTAAACATTTTTAATTCATCACTATATAATGGTGGAACAAAATTTTCATTTCCTTTATATAATTTCAAAGGAAAATCAACAAATTTCTTTTGTTCTTTTTTTGTTTCAACCTTAACTATATTTACCATAATATCACCTATGTTTTGCATGGAAGGCAACTCCAACACAATTTGGACCACAATGACTTCCTGCAGTTGGATTAACTACAACAAATTCAATATCTAATCCTTCACCATATTTTTCAATTAATTTATTCTTTACTAATAGTGCTATATCATAGGCATCCGAATGAGCAACAATAATTTTATGTGATGCTATATTATCTTGGATTTCATCAATCATTTCAATTATTTTATTAATGGTATTATTTTTACCTCTAGCCTTTGTAATATTTGTCATTATTCCATCAGAATTAATATGAATAATTGGATGAATATTTAATAAATTACCAAATACTCCTGCAAGACCACTAACTCTACCACTTTGTCTAAAAAAGGTTAAATCATCAACATAAAAATATATTGCATATTTTTGAACTTCAGTTTCTGCCCATTTTATTAATTCTAGAGCAGTTTTTCCTTCTTTATATAATTTACCAATTTCTTTTATTATTAAATAACTTAATGCAGTAATAGCCTTAGTATCAATAGAATAGAACTTTCTTTCTGGGTATTTTTCATATAATTCCTCTAATGCTAAATTCATTGCATTAAAAGTTCCACTCATATTTTTAGAAAAATGTACATAAATAATATCATTACCAGCTTTAAAATGTGGTTCAAAATATTCAATATATTTTGAGGGACTAATAGCAGAGGTTTTAGGGATTACTCCTCCTCTAAGCATATCATAAAATTCTTTAGAATTAAAATCCTGCCAATCTACATATGGATTTATTTCCTTTTCATTAACAAAATATGGCATACTAATTAATCCAAAACCATATTCCTTTGCAATATCAGGAGTGATATCACAATCTGTATCCGTAAAAAAAACTAACATATTAAAAATCCTTTCTCATGTATTTCAATATTATCACAAGTAAAAGATTATGTCAAATTTTGTAGAATAATAGAATTTTTATATAAAATAAATAGTTTAGTTTTTAAAAATAAATGTAATATTATATTAAAAACAATTGGGTAATTAGATAATATTTTTTATATTTTATAATAATTAATATTAAAAAATACAATAAAAGTACAATTGATATATAATTTCAAAATATCTTACTTTCAGTATTCATTTAAGAATATAGATCATATTGCTTTCTATGCTTTTTTGTGAGAAAAAAGGCAGAGGTTATTGCTGTAAATGGCGCAACAGCAATAAGACCAAAGCTTCCTACTAAAGTATCTAGAATTTCCGCTGAAACAGTCTTATAATTCAAAATACATATTATTGGAATTCCCTGAGAAACAAAAGACATAAGAAGCGAAATAAAGCCACCTGCATAAGCTAGTAATAGTGTCGTTGTCATAGTTCCCATGGCGGCCCTACCGACTCTAAAGCCTGATAACATTGCATCTTTAAATTTTATATTAGGATTCTGTCCTACTACCTCAACCATTGATTGAGTTATATCAGTAGATATATCCATTAAAGCTCCAGAAGAGCCTATAAATATTGTTGCCATATAGATTTTAGTTAAATCTATATTTTCATGTCCATTATATATTAAAGATTCACTATTAGGCATAATTGCACCATGTATTTTGAATAATGATGTAAATAATATTCCTAATAAACATGTTGCAAATATACCAAGTATACCACCAGATACAGCTGATAGAGTTTTTTTATTAAATCCAAATACAAATAATTCAATAATAATAGTTAGAGATATAACAATTATAAGTCCAACAGCAATTGGATCAATTCCATTTAAATATAATGGTATCAATATTTTCCATAATGCTAAAACAGTTATTATAAATGAAAAAACTGATCTTAATCCTGTTTTACCTGCAAATATTATTAAAAATACCACTAAAATAATTGCCAAGATTATTTCATAATTCAGTCTATAATGATCAATCATTGAAATAGATGTTATATTTCCATCTGTAATAGATAAAGAAACTAAAGCTTTATCTCCTATTTCAAAGATTTTATCATTTTCAAGTGATCCTGTTAATAGATTGATTCCATAATATTCTTCTTCATTAAATTCCCCATTATCTATTTTTAGCTTGCAGCGTTGCTCACCCATTTGGATTACACCAATAGTTTTAATCATAGAATTATCTACATCAATAACAGTAGCCTTAGCCTGAATTGTTCCATTATAAGCCTCACTAATTCCATAACTAGATGGTATAAAAATGAGGATAATAGTTATTATCATCCCCACAATTAATGTTGCTTCTTTTTTTATAAATTTAATAATATTTTGCATATTATAAATTCATTAAATCTGCAAGCTTGTTATAGATATCTGTATTATCATAATATCCATCAAATAATTCAGCACCATTTCCTTCTGCATATACTGCTGTAGGTAATCCTGTATGAGAATATGATGTAAATGAAATACCAGATTTATTATTTAAAATATGAGTTAATGTTACTGTTAATGGTTCATATGTTCCATATAAATCATACTTTTCTTGATTAGAAATATCCTTTGTAGATGTTTTCATTGTTTGATTATATGCCTCAACAAGTTTTGAGTATTCATAATCTGTTAATAATAATTGATTATCTTTTTTTGTACTCTCATTTGCTGGAGCAACTAAACCAAATTTATCTTGAATATCTAATAATACATCTGAAAGTGCTGTATTATTCTTCTTATAATTAGCTACATAATCACTATCAAACTTTGAGAATGAAATTTTTTGATTTGAAAGATTATTGAAATATAAATCGTAATTTGTACCAGCATAACCAATTGTTAAACCACCAGTTTCATGATCACCAGTTACAACAATTAATGTTTCTTCGGGATGTTCATTATAGAATTCAATTGCTTCATCTATTGCATTTGAAAATGCAATTGTGTCCTTAATTGATGACATTGCATCATTTGCATGACATGCCCAGTCGATTTTACCACCTTCTACCATCATAAAGAAACCTTTATCATTTTCTAATACCTCAATACCCTTATCTACATAATCAGCTAATGACCACATATCATCAGTTCTATCAAGTTCATATTTCATGGAACTAGAATCTGCAAGATATTCACTAATAGCAATAACCTTACCATCATTCTTAGTTAATTTCTCAGCCTCAGCTTGAGTCTTAACTACCTTATAACCACTCTTTTCAGCTAGGTCATAAAGACTTTCTTGTTGTCCATCAGAACCATTTGGCTTATTTAAGGCACCACCAGCGAAATAATCGAAGTTTGAAGCAATAAGCTCCTTACCAATTTCATAATAATCATTTCTTGATTTTTGATGTGCATAATATGCTGCTGGAGTAGCATGATTTAAGGTAACTGATGATACAACACCAATTTTATAATCTTGCTTTTTAAGCTTTTCAGCAATTGTCTCATATTTAACTGTAAAATCAGTAGAAACATTAATAGAACCACTCCATGTTTTCTTACCTGTTGCTAAAGATGTTGCTGTAGAAGCTGAATCTGGTGCATAGCTTGATGCGTCAAATGTTTTCGCTGTACCAGTTGTTGAAAACTTTGTAAATGGCAAATCATAATCACCCTTTACTGTTGCTCCTGATGTTTTATTACCATTATCAATTCCTGATTCTACAGCATTTAAATAATAAGCTGCTGACTGAATTTGTGGGTAACTCATTCCATCACCAATAAACATAAATACATACTTTGGACCAACACTTTCTTCTTTTGGTTCCTCTAATTTAGTTGTTTGGGTTGGTTGTACTGTTGTTTGTTTTGTAGTACTTGATACAGTACTTCCCTCTTTCGTAATTGTTGTTTCTGCATTATTACATGATGCTAATGCTAGTGTTGCAGCAAGACCTAAAGCTGCTAAAAATTTTTTCTTCATTTTTTATCTCTCCTTTTTACATTCATAATTATAAAGAATAATAATTTCTAAATCATTCATAATTAAGTAAACATAATGTAAAGAGATAGTAAATCTATAAAATGGTACTAGAGGAAAGGAGAGTGAGTTGACAATAAAATGTCAATTAGCTTGTCCTTTCAAGTACCATTTTAAATACCAGCAGCCAATATTAAATTTAAATGTATAAGTGTTATTTTCAATAATTATAAGTCATTTTTAATTCATATTAATTGTTATATAATTTAAAGAAGCATTAAATATTATTTTTTTATTTAACTTTTATTTTTTGTATAAATTCTTCTATTTTGAATATAATTTCTTCTATATTCAAAGAAGCATCAATATATAAGTCGTAGTTTTCCTTAACTCCCCAATCTTTATTTGCTATTAAAGAATAATATTTACTCCTTAAATCATCTGATTTTTTTATGTTTTCAATAGCTTCTTCTCTAGAATCATTATACATTTCCATTACTTTATGAATTCTATATTCATCATCTGCATGTAAAAAAATAGTTACTAAATGATCGTGATTTCTTAAAATATAATCTGAACACCTTCCAACAATAACAAAAGATTCTTCTTCAGCTAATTTTGTGATTATTTCACTTTGAGCTGTTATAGCGTCTTTATTAGCATCTAAAGATAAATAAATAGAATAACCATCTTCATCTTGCATAGTTGCATCTATATATTTTTTATCTAATCCTCTTTTCATTGCCTCTATCATTGTTAATTCTTTATCATAAAATTTGATGGCTAATTTATCCGCTAATTGTCTAGCTATTTTTTTAGCATTCGTACCATGTTGTCTTGAAATTGTAATAATTAAATTATTATTTTTCTTTTCTAATTGATTTATTGAATTAATCTTATTCTTAATTACACTTTTTAACATAATTAAAGATATAATAGCAGTTAATAGTTCTGCAATTGGAAATGTCCACCAAACTATATTTGTTACATTATCAGATAAAGTAAATAAAAATGCTATCGGAAAAACAAAAACAACTAATCTTAATAATGCAGTTATAAATGGTTTTAATGCATATCTTAAAGCTTGAAAAACTCCTTGAATAGCAACACTAATTCCCATAAATATATATCCAAGAGATGCGATTTTGGTTGCTTTTTCACATACATCAATTAATTCAACTGTAGAACCACCAGATATTGCAAATAATTCAGCGAGAGGTCTCGCAATAATTTCAAAAATTATTGTAATTATTCCTGAAACTATCAATGTATCTATTATACCATACTTGATACATTCGATAGAACGCTCTTTATTTTTCATACCATAATTAAATGATAGTATAGTTATAATTGTATTCGAAAGACCAAAACATGAGAATAAAGCTATTTGTTGAATCTTATAATAAATACCAAAAGAACCTACTAAAATTGTTGGGTCAGCATTTGCTTTACCCAAAATAACATTCATTCCTGCCATCATAATTGATAATAAACCTTGCATTAAAGCTGCTGAAATTCCAATTGAATAAATTCCCTTAATTATTCTATAATCAGGTTTTATATATCTAACATTTCCATTAATCTCTTTGTTTAATAAATAATGAAATATCATAGCAACACCAAAAGACACAAATTGTCCTAATACAGTTGCCCAAGCAGCTCCTGAAACACCCATTTTTAGTTGAAATATAAATATGTAGTCAAAAACAATATTAATAATAGCACCAGAAACTTGAGAAATAGTAGAATATAATGTCTTACCTGTTGCTTGTAAAAATCTTTCATAAATAGTAAATCCTATTGATCCTAATGATAATGAACTACAAATCATTAAGTAGTTTGTCCCCATTTCTATTACTTCTTGATTTGATGTAAATAAAGAAATAAACCATTTTGAACCAAACAAACCAAATAACAAAAATACTATGTAAATAACTAATCCTAAAAATATACCATTACCAGCAATTTTAGATACTTTTTCTTTATTTCTCTCACCTAAGCTTTTTGATAATAAAGCATTTAGTCCTACTCCCGTTCCTACTCCTATTGCAATAATTAAAATTTGAATAGGAAAAGCATATGTTAGTGCTTCATTAGCTAAAGCACCAGTCCCTTCAATATTTGCTACGAATATGCTATCAACAACATTATACAAAGCTTGAAGAACCATAGAGATTATCATTGGTAATCCCATTTTCCAAAATAATTTTTTTAGAGGCTTTATCGCCATTTTATTTTGTTTTATTTCCTCCATTATTTTCTTCCTTTCTGTCTATAATAAAAAAAAGTGCAAATCCAAATTACAATTGGACTTACACATTTCTGTTACTCATTGACACAATAAATTATAACACTTTTTTTATTTTTTTTCAAACTTAAATTACAAAAATCATTTATTCATTAACCTATAAAATGCTAATCAGCAATAACTTATGATTAATCATAAAATCATATTTTTCGTTTTTTTCACAAATTGCAATTTACTAATATTAGTAAATTGAAAAGGGATATATTCCATAAATTGTTAATCATTTGATTTTGAAAATGATACAAATACACTTCTAAAGCTTAATATTCAACTTGAAAAGCTTAAAAATACGCAAAAAAATGCTAAAAAAAGCCTTTATAGAGTATTTCTACTATATCAAAGCATTGCTTTCTTTTTGTATTAATTTTCTAATTATAATACAGGTATATATTAATTAAGTAATTCTAAAACTCTAATTTGAATAATTTTTTCTAAAATCTTTAATCTTTTATCATTTAGATTATATCTTGGGTGCTTTTTAAATTTAAAATTAATTAGATTTTTTAGTTTACCTTTCGTAGAATCAGTCATATACTCCTTCGCTACACTAATAAAATCTAGATAGCATGCAGGATGCCTTGTTTTTGAATATTCTAATGCACTTTCAACTGATTTTAAATCATCTTTATCCATTCCATAATTAAACAATGATAGACCATTATCAAATATAGGAGCAGCTTTAATAGGCTTATTAGTAATATTATCGATTATTAATCCAAAGTTACCATAATGTCTATCAGTGTTACATATAATAGCATCAAATACTATCATATCACTTAAAGCGTTATAAAAATCTTCACCTAAATTTTTATAATAATTTATAATGTCTAAAAAGCTATTAGTTTTTACTAAATAACCAATAGGCATAAATGAATGATTAATATCTGTAAATAATTCACACGTTGAGCATAGCTTATTCTTCCATTTTGAAATATTATAATCAACATGATCTAATTTCATACATTCTGCTATTTGTGATGCATAGTATTCAGAATAAGGCTCAAGACCAGCATTTGCCGCACCTGTTGTTCCAGATTTATATAAATAAATCTTGCCATTAATTCTTCTCCAGCATTTTGCAAGCATACCATTAGTAGTAAATTCTGGTGAAGATAAAAAATCAGACTTGATAGATGAACCAAATCCTGTAAAGGCAATTAATCCTAATATATTGCTAAATCTATTTTCATATAAATTTACTTCTTCAAATTTTTTATCAAAGCCGTCGCTTGATATCCAGTATGAATCATTTAAAGATAATCCTTTACAAATATCAATAATGCCTTTTATGTTATTATTTCCTATAGATGTTTTAGCTAAAAAACTATCAACAAATTCTCTATTTTTAGGTATAGATCTATTCTTTAACCATGATGCCATTCCTTCATTAGATTTAACTAAATTAATAGGTAATAATTCTTTTTTAGACTCATCATATGTAAAATCTTCAACTCTATAACCTAAATTATCAAAATACATATTAAATTTTGCTAACACTATATTATATTGTTTTAAATAATACATACAATAAATTCCTTTCTATATATTTACATATCTACGTAATTTTTTATTGAACTATTTACTATTTTTATCCTATAAAAATAATGAGACTTTCGGTTTTTTTAGGTTTAAATGGAGTAGCATTCACAAATTTACTTTACTTCAAATAAGTAATATTTATCAAATTGATATGTGTGATATTCCAATTCATATTTAATTATATGTGCATCTAAAATATTGCATATTTTAAATTCTTCTCTGCACTCATTAAACTGGCTAGTGTATTCATCTTCTTCCTCATAAACATTTAGATAAATAATTCCGTTTTCACTCGCTAATTTAATAAGTTCTTCAATAAAATGATTTATATCAGATAAAACGCATTTATTAATACAATATGCAAAGCAGTATTCTTTATTATCTAAATAATGTACATTATTTCTATTGATTTCTTTTAAAAAAGAAATGTCTTGTAAGGATTTCTTAGATAAAATCACTGGAAAGGATTCACTATTTTCATCAAACAACATTTTTTCATTCTCCGTTTGTTTTCCCTATTAATATTATATCACAAGACACAAAAAATACCAACCTATTTTGACACATTAAAAATGCTACAAACACATTTCTAACATTTAATTTTTAACTCAAAAAGCTTTAAAATGTGAAAAAAATGCTCAGAAAGTTTTACATTGACTTTAATAAGAAAGTCATAAAACAGCCTTGATAGAGCATTTCTACTATATCAAAGCATTGCTTTCTTTTTGTGTTTGTTGGCCAATTTTGATACAGTATGCAAATGGCCTATTTTTGCACACCCCTAGAGATTTTTTGTACACCTCTTGCTGCACAGTTAATCTTTGTCCATAATCATAGCCTCTTGATTTTTTTGCTAGATCGTAATCTTCATTATACCATTAACAATATTTAAAAATAAATTCATCAATGATATATTTTATTCAACAATTTCAAATATCTCATCTAATTTATAAATTGCTTTTTCATCCTTATATAGTACATTTAACAAATTTTCATTATACTTATAAAATATAGACCCATATAAATAATTTATATTATTTAAAATTAATATGAAAATTTAAATCTATTCTTCCTTTTATCATAGCTATCTCCCATTAAATTATATTCATATCTTACACCTTATTAAAGTCAATGTAAAATCTTAGATACTCCAGTTATAAAAAATATTGTTAAGACCCTTCGTGATTCAAAGTGTTTTTTAGAGCTTATACTATTTATAAAAAAATATCATCAAGTGTCACAAATTCAGTGACCACAAATTTTAACCACCCCCTATATTTTTGGGTTTAAAACAACGCTAAAAAGCATTAAATGTTAAGAAAAGTCATTATAACTTTTTTTTACATTTAATGCTATTTTATTTGAAATGTTTGTAAGATATTATAATTCCATGGGAA
>CAMEJG010000055.1 GCA_945919465.1 uncultured Anaeroplasma sp.
TTTAGTCTTGACTTTATTCCAACCAAAATTTTCAAATTTACTAATAAAAGAAAAAAGGAGATGCATAACATCTCCTAAAAAATTATTTTTATTATTTATTTAATTTTGCTAAAAGCTCATCCTTCATAGCCTCATAGCCTGGCTTACCTAATAATGCAAACATATTCTTTTTATAGGATTCAACACCTGGCTGATTAAATGGATTAACACCTAATGTATATGCAGATACGCCACAAGCTAATTCAAAGAAATAAACCATATATCCATAAGTATAAGCAGAAATATTAGGAATAGTTACTCTCATATTTGGAACTCCTCCATCAACATGAGCAAGCATAGTTCCACTCATTGCCATTTTATTAACATAATCCATTGATTTTCCAGCTAAGAAATTAAGACCATCTAAATTATCCTTATCGGCATCGATTACAATATCAGATTCTGGTGTTTCAACATTAATTACTGTTTCAAATAAGGTTCTTTCACCTTGTTGAATCATTTGTCCTAATGAATGTAAGTCAGTAGAGAATGATGCAGAAGTAATCCAAATACCCTTTCCATCCTTACCTTCACTTTCACCATATAATTGTTTCCACCATTCTGAAAAATAATTTAATTTAGGCTCGTAATTAACAAGCATCTCAATTTTCTTTCCATTTCTATATAATACATTTCTTACAAGAGCATATTTTAAAGCATCATTCTTCTCAACATCCTCTTCCATATAATTAACATAGCTATCCTTAGCTCCTTGCATCATTTGATCAATATCTATACCTGCAGCAGCTATAGGTAATAATCCAACAGGAGTTAAAACAGAAAATCTTCCTCCGACATCATCAGGAATAACAAATTCCTCATAGCCTTCTGCATCAGCTAATGTCTTTAATGCACCACGGGCCTTATCTGTCACAGCATATATTCTCTTTTTAGCTTCTTCCTTACCATATTTAGCCTCAATAGCCTCTTTAAAAATTCTAAATGCAATTGCTGGTTCAGTAGTTGTTCCTGATTTAGAAATTACATTAATTGAATAATCCTTATCCTTTAAATAATCTAAAAGCTCTTTAGTATAGGTAGATGAAATATGGTTTCCAACAAATATTACCTCTACTCCACTTCTATTAAAATATTTAGAAAGCATTTCAATTGCAGAACGAGCTCCTAAGTAAGAACCACCAATACCAATAGCTAGTAAAACTTGTGATTGAGCCTGGATTCTTGCAGCAGCTGCCTTTATTCTTTCAAATTCACGATGATCATATGAAACTGGTAAATCTAACCAGCCTAAGAAATCATTTCCTGCTCCCTTTTTAGAACGAAGTAATTTATGAGCCTCTACTACTTCTTTTTTAACTTCTTCATAAGCCTCGGCTGTAAAAAATGCCTTTGCTTGTGAA
Source organism: uncultured Anaeroplasma sp. (assembly GCA_945919465.1). Taxonomy (GTDB): domain Bacteria; phylum Bacillota_I; class Bacilli_A; order Acholeplasmatales; family Anaeroplasmataceae; genus Anaeroplasma. The sequence goes on from CAMEJG010000055.1 coordinate 1,401, forward strand.
ACATCAAGTGTTAGCTTTTTTGACATATAATATTTCCTCCTAGTAATTAACTATCTAAATTATACCACCAATAATAGATAAAAGCAAAAAGAAAAACTATGCAAGCATAGTTTTTTAAACACAAATCATAAATCCAATAATAGAAACAATTCCAGCAACTAAAAAGCCGCCTAATACTTCTTTACCCTTATGTCCTAATAGTTCCTTAAGTTGACCATTTTCTCCATAACCAAGCATTCTTTTTTCTTCTTCGGAATATGAAGCGACAAGATTATTTAATATTTTTGCATGCTTTGAAGCTTCAAATCTCACACCTCTTGCATCAGTAACTGTAATCATACAGAAGGCAAAGGCAACAGCAAAGGACCAATCTAATTCTTTATTATCATGTATTTGAAACATAGCTAATGTAATACATAATGAAACAGTAAATGCTGTATGAGATGAAGGAAAACCACCAGTTGAAGATAGCATATACCAACATGGCTTTTTATCTCTTATTGAATATATTATAAATTTAATTATTTGCGCTACAAGCATTGCAATAGTACAAATATATAAGCATTGCATCGCTCTAGAAGCAAAAATATTATATTCTGAATAATTTGTTCCAGATTGTGTTAAAAACATTATGAAACCTCCCTATTATTGATCTATTATATTTCTTACCTCAATTACCTCAGGTACATATTCTACTAATAATGCTTCAATTCCATCCTTTAGGGTTGAATCTAGGGCGCCACAATCCATACATGCACCAAGCATTCTAATATTTACTATACCATCTTCATAAGAAATAAATTCTAAATCTCCACCTTCTGAATTTAGATAAGGTCTAATCTTATCTAAAATTCTTTTTATTTCTTCTATAATATCTTTATCCTTTTCCATATAATACCTCTAAGCCTTTGTTGTTGATTGAGGCTTTTTACTACTTTTTTTATGCTTATTTTGATTATTCATATTGTTATTTTTACTATTATTCTTATTATTTTTATTGTTATTATTTTTTAGATCATTATTATGATTTCTTTTAATCTTACTAGGATCAAAATCAGGACTTGCAGAAACATATGAGGCAGTTTGAACTACTACTACCTCTTCCTTAGTTTTTATTTCCTTAGCTTCTTGATTAATAATTTCTTCTAAATCCTTAGGCAAATGTCCTTGAGGCATTTGATTAATTTTATTAGGATCAATAACAATTTTCACTTTTGTTTTAGGATTTGATTTTAATATTAAGGATTCCTTATCGAAATTTTCTTTTTGAATAGGAGTAATTAAAGGTTTTTCTATGACAGGTTTTTTATTTTTTTCAATATTTAATAGATGCTCATATTCACCTTCTGATTTTACTCTTTTTAATAAATAATAAGGACATCCAAAAGAACATGAGGTTTCTAAATAATCTCTAACATTCCCTATATAGCTTGAGCTTTTTGGACTACTATCAAAGCCCTTAAGACGTAATACTCCTGATGAAATATCCCCAACTAAATAAAGATATTTATCAAAGCATTCTTCTATATATTTGCTAATAAACATTTCTAAATTAAAGGCGTCTCTATAATTCTCTTGAACTAAAAACATACCTTTTTCACATCTAAATAACATGATAAAACCACCTAATAAACATTATACTACATTTTTTCATATAAATAAAGAAATATCAATCTATAAATTATGATTAATTAAATAAGAATAGAAACCTTTTATTCCCAATAAAATATCATTATAGCAAGCTTTAAAGTCTCTTGTATACCAGGGATCTAAAATATCTCTATTTAAATTTGTATATTCTAAAAGCTTATGAACTTTATTTAAAGAATCACTGCCAATAATTCTCAAGGTATTTCTATAATTATTATCATCCATTACAATTAAATAATCATACTGATCATACATTTCTTTAGTAAGCTCAGATGCTCTATGACTACTAGTATCTATACCATATTCTAATAACAATTTTTTTACAGGAGGATAGATAGGATTCCCTATTTCCTCACTGGATGTAGCTTTTGATGAAATAATAAAATTATCTATATTATTATTCTTATTTACGTAATCCCTAAATAAATATTCTGCCATTGGACTTCTACATATATTCCCATGACAAATAAATAGTACCTTAATCATAATTATTCCTTTCATTATATAATAATATATTATATATAAAAACATATCATCTTATTTTAGTATTAACAATTTTATCTATTACTATAAAAATATGGTACATCGTTATTAATAATTTCATAAGCTAATGGAATACTAGTCTCACTAGTTAATTCAATTATTTTAAGTGGCAATGCAAGTTTCATATCAACTGATATATTTATGAAAAATTCTATTATTGTAGTATTAATTCCCTTTGAAATAGCATCATATGTTATTTCAACATTTTGATTTCCTATAATTTCCATAGAAATTGGTATATTTACTTCTAAATCTAATAGTTTTTTTAATCCAAAAAAATATCCTAATGGAACATTTACATCATTTAAATCTTTTGAATGATTTATTTCTTCAACTATTGTATCGGTATATAATGCTACTTCATTTCTTATTTTATTTAGCTTTTGAGTATCTAAATACATTCTTACAAGCCTATTATCCTTATATTCAGAAATAAATAGCTTTGTATTATCTAAATTAACAATTACATTATTTGTTATTGAATCCATTATTATTTGTTCAGCATAATTTAATGCTTCTATTTCAGCATGTGAAATAACTGATTCAGAATAATAACCTATAATAAAACGAATTAGGAATCCTAATAAAAGGATTCCTAGAATCATAAATTTATTGATTCGAAAGGATTTTAAACGCATCTTTAACATTCATTCCTGGAGTAACTCCTTTTTCTTTTAAGGAATCTGTTGCTTCAACTATTACTGAATCATAAAGCTCTAATAACGAATGAACTCCTACACAGCGCATAGCTAAAACACCACGTTCTTTCATTTTAGGGGAATTATATACATCGATATTTAATGCACCACACATTGCAAAAGCATTATAACCAGATAATATATATAGAGTTGTATTATCTAAGAATACCTCAAGAGTATCTAGTTCAATATTATTATCTGATAAACTTCCTTCATTTATTCTCATAGTATCACCAAAATATTTTATGACTAAATATGCTTTAATATGTCAAATAGATATTTTTTTACTAAACCATATCAAGTAATACTTATGAGTATATTTCTTATATATTTTGATAATATTATGCAAATTATTATATAATTAGAGTTTTTTCGAAATAAAAATTATTAAAAATTTTCTACTAAGCATACACATTCACAAGCTAATGCTTCTCCTCTACCAATGAATCCCATTTTTTCATAGGTAGTAGCTTTTACACTTACTAAGTTCTTATCTATTTCTAAGATATTCGCAATTGACTCCTTTATTCTTTCTCTAATAGGAGATATTCTTATATTTTGAGAATAAATAGTCAAATCTAAATTATTCAATCTATAACCTAAATCTTTAACTCTTTGATAACATTGTTTTAATATAATTTTAGAATCCATATTTAAGGTTCTATCACTATTATCAGGATAAAAAGTACCTAAATCTCCTAATGCAAGACTACCTAATAAGCTTTCTGCAACCGCATGTAATACCACATCAGCATCACTATGTCCTAATAAGCCTATCTCTGATTCTACTAAAACGCCACCTAGTATTAGTTTTCTTCCTTGTACTAATCTATGAGTATCCCATGCATGTCCTATTCTAATCATAATAAATTATTCCTTTCAACTAATAACTTTGCTAATTGATAATCAAGCTGATTAGTTATTTTAAAATCCTCTGGATTAGCTTCAATTAAATCAATTTTTATATTTGGATAATATTTTTCTATTAAAGCTATATCATCTGTAAAATGCAGATTATCTGATTTAGCTTTTTCATATGCATTTAATAATATTTCTCTACTAGCACATTGAGGAGTTGCAGCAGCAACTAATGCTTCTCTATTTAATGTAATAAGCTTATCCTCTTTTTTCTCTTTAATTGTATCCTTTACTGAAAGATAGGTAAGTATAGCTCTATTATTATCAATATTACTAATTATTTTATTTATACATTCTTTAGATATCAAGGCTCTTGCAGCATCATGAATTAATACGTAATCTCCAGTTGAAAGCTTCAATCCATTATATACGCTATCGCCACGCTCTACACCACCATAGGTATATTTTACACCTTTAGGTAATAATGGAACTATTTTATCTTCATCAGACTTTGAAATGACACATATTACCTCAACACCTAGACTGAAAAAGGTATTTAGTGGGTACATAAATAATGGTTTATTATCTATTTCCATTAATATTTTATTTTCTTTATAATTCATTCTTCTACCCTTACCAGCCATTAATAAAATAACACTTATCAAAATATCACCCTACAATCTTCATATCAAGAATAATATCATATTCATCAGTATCACAAATAACATCACTAGATTCTTTATAACAAATACCAATCTTTTTTCCTTTATAATTAGATAAATATCTATCATAATATCCTTTTCCATAACCAATTCTTTTGTTATCATTTGTTATGGCAACACATGGAATAATAAAACATTCAATTGAATCTCTAGCAACAATCTCTCCTACTGGTTCTTTTGTATGAAAAGCTCCATCTATTAAATTATCATTATATAAAGAAAACTCAATTATATCAGTTGTTTTAGGAAGATAAAAGAATTTATTCTTATAAATATTTTTTAATTCCGTAACATCTATTTCATTTTTTATTGGATAATAAATTCCAATATGCTGATAATCATTTATAATTCCCTCTTCTATAATCCTATTAATTACTATTTTTGAAGAAATAATTTGATCATTATTTTTTCTAATATTTAATGCTTTTATTCTAGCTTCTTTTTTAGTCATTATCTAATTTCTCTATAATACGCAAAATTTGATGAATATTTTGGAGACATTGCAGTTGTCATTGCCTCTTTAGCTAATTTAATTAGTTCTTTTCTATTTGGAGTATCATTACTATAGGCTATTCCCATATAAACATTAGTATCTATTTTTCCTCCTGGGAATTCTAGCTTAGGATGTAAAAATTTTCCTTCATCCTTAAATCTATTTTTTAAAGCCTCCATTTTATTATTACTTGTAATAAAAGCTACAAATTCTAAACCTGTTATTCTAAATATTAAGTTATCAATAACAAAATTCTGTTTAAAATAAGTTATATATTGATTTAAAACATTATTTCCTACTGTTCTTCCATAAGCTTCATTTACATCTGGAATCGAATCAAGTCTAATATAGACAACCTGAAATATTTTATCTATAGCTATTAGCTCATTAAAACGACGTTTCATTTCAATTTCAGAAGATACGATATCAAGCATTGTTTTAGATAATTCAAAGCTTTCATCATCTAAAACCTTTATTATTCCACAAAGCTCTGTTTGAGAATTTGAAATAATTTTGCTACCCTCTTCCTTTAAATATAAATATGCCCCACCTACATTAAAGCGATAGGAAATAGAATATTCACCAGTAATATTTGATAGTTTTTCTTCATATATAGGGATATCATCTGGATGAATATTACGATAAAATTCACTTGAATCCATACTATTACCAGTAAGATATAGCTTTTTAACTAAAACATCATTAAACCAAATAGAATGATTCGTTAAATCATTAAAATAAATACCATCTGAAGTTTTATTTAATAAAGTGACAAATCTACTTCTTATAACCTCTAATTCTTCTTCAAGTGCATCATTTTCACGTTCAATTCCTGTTAAAGCCTCTTCATCTTTTTTATCTCCAATTAAGATTCTTCCTTTATATTTATCATTTCTAAATATTGGAGTTTCGATGAATGTTAATACAAATTCTCTTCCATCATCCATCTGCATAGCTATCTCAATAGTCTTATGATCTAATGGACTAGCCTTTGAATAATATTTATCATAATATTTTTGAATATCTTTTTTACGACATTCATTATCATTAAATCCAATTATCAAATAAGCACTATCTAAAACATCAAAACAATTCTTTCCTACGGCATCTTTATATTCCATATTTAAGGTTTTAAGCAAATTTGCAGATATATCCTTAATACGATCTTTTTTATCTAAAACTAAATAATTTTTAGTTTGATTTAAAGAATCAACCAATTTATCCTTAAAGCTTTCATTTACTAAAGAATAATCAATAGTTGTAAATAATAATATGATTCCAATAATATCTAAAAATAAAAAGCACCACTTCAAATAAGCACTAAAGTTTGATTCTATTAATTGAGAATAAAATACTAATAATAATGTATTAGTAAATACTAAAATAAAAGAAAATATAACTTTTTTCTTCATAAATAAATGCTTAGTAAAGCATTGAATTATAATAGCTATTAACGCTATTAGTGATAAAAGAAGGGGTATAATTGGCCCTTCTTCAAAATATTGTATTAAATCTATTAAAATCATCCGAATATTACACCTCTATAAAAGAATAATACTAAAGCTACTACTATGGCAAGAGAAATACTTAATACCAATAAAGGATTAATTTCACTTTTAGTTGTTGTAGTGATAGCCTGTCTTTTTAATAATACATTAAAAGGAGCAGTAATTATTTCTATAAAATTCATAAAGCTTTTCTTAAAGGATTTATGGGATTTTGTATTAGTTGAATTATTATTTTCCATTATTATTTACCTCCCTTTTAATTTTTTCCTAAACCTAAATCTAAGTATTCAAGAAGCTCAATAGCACTATTCATAACTTTCATTATTCCTGAAATTGCAACATGAACAGTACCTGTTTCTTCTGATACAATAATTGTTATTGAATCCGTAAATTCTGATAAACCAATACCGGCTCTATGACGGGAGCCCATTGTTTTATCTAGATCATACTTTTGAGTAAGATTATAATAAGCAGCAGCACAAAGAATTTTATTACCTCTTATAATTACACCACCATCATGAAGTGGTGAATCTTTAATAAAAATTTGTTCTAAAAGTTCTTTTGAAACGTCACTATTCATTGGAATAGCACGTTCAGCATATTGTTCAAGAGAAATATGCTGTTCAATTGTTATTAAAGCACCTACTTTAGAAGCTGCCATACTAAATACTGCATTTACAATTGCCTCTTTAGTACTTTGAGTAGTTGAATAAAGCTTTTCCTTTTTTTCACTATCTCTATCCTTTTGAAACTCCATTATCATTCTTATATCTGGAACTAATATTGCGACTGTAATAACAATATAAGATGATAAGGCAACAGTATATAGGGTTGATGAAATTGTAAAGCCAAATAAATCAGAAAAAATCTTTATAGCTAGCATAATTAGACCAATAATGATTAAATGCTTAGCCTTTTTTAATCTTAATGCGAAAAAAACGATTAAAGAAATAATAAATAAAGCAAATATTGAATCTATAATAATCCCTACGTAAGGATAGTTCTTTAAAAAATCATTTATATAATCTATGAAAGTCATAAAATCACACTCCAAAATATTGATATTTTTATTATACACTAATAGAAAAATAAAAAAAATAAAAACATTGAAATTAATCAATGTTTTTTACATAGAAAGGTAGGTTTGAAAATAAAAATGGTGCCTCAGGGCGGGATTGAACCGCCGACACCAGGATTTTCAGTCCTGTGCTCTACCAACTGAGCTACCGAGGCAAAAAATATAAAATAATGGCGGTTCGGACGGGACTTGAACCCGCGATCTCCAGTGTGACAGACTAGCATGTTAACCACTACACCACCGAACCGCTTGGTTGCGGGAGAAGGATTTGAACCAACGACCTCCGGGTTATGAGCCCGACGAGCTACCAGACTGCTCTATCCCGCGATATATGGCGGAGAAAGAGGGATTTGAACCCCCGCGGGACTTGCATCCCCTATCGGTTTTCAAGACCGAACCCTTCAGCCACTTGGGTATTTCTCCGTGACAATAAAAATAATATTAATGGTGGACCCGACAGGACTCGAACCTGTGACCAACCGGTTATGAGCCGGTGGCTCTAACCAACTGAGCTACGGGTCCAAAAATGGTGGCTCCGGAGGGATTCGAACCCACGACCTAACGGGTATGAACCGTTCGCTCTAGCCAACTGAGCTACAGAGCCAAATATCCTAAATGATTCACCTAAAAAAAATAAATGGTGGAGCTAAGCGGGATCGAACCGCTGACCTCCTGCGTGCAAAACAGGCGCTCTCCCAGCTGAGCTATAACCCCATTATTTTTTAAATAAGATTGGTACCTCGGGCCGGACTTGAACCGGCACGCCTTTAAGGGGCATGGGATTTTAAGTCCCACGTGTCTACCGATTCCACCACCGAGGCATGTTTGTTAAATAATGTTCAAATATTAAATTATAATTTTAAAGGCTGGTGGCTCCGATGGAACTCGAATCCATGACCCCTTGATTAAAAGTCAAGTGCTCTACCAACTGAGCTACGGAACCATAATAAATGGTGCCGAAAAAAGGAATCGAACCCTCAACCTACTGATTACAAGTCAGTTGCTCTACCAATTGAGCTATTTCGGCATTTATATTTAGAATGGTGGAGGACAACGGGCTCGAACCGCTGACCCTCTGCTTGTAAGGCAGATGCTCTCCCAACTGAGCTAGTCCTCCATATTTTCAAAGAGAAAGCCTGGCAACTTCCTACTCTCGCACTATTTAAAGTACTACCAT
>CAMEJG010000056.1 GCA_945919465.1 uncultured Anaeroplasma sp.
TTTATTAAATAATGTTTGTTTAGAAATAAATGATCTTTTACATATTTCATCAATTGAAAGATCATATGTATCATCTTCATCTATTATTGATTTAGCGATTATAATTTCATCCTCGATGAAATTATGTCTCCCTAGTTCATTATATTGTTTCATCTTCATTAAAATTGAAAATAAAATACTCATTGCTTTATTAGCAATTACTTTGTTTTCTGATGTTATTTTTTCTAGTTCAAAAATGCTGTTCATCTCATTAGATATATCTAAATTCTTATACAAAACATTATTTTCTAAATTGAAATCTTTAATATATTTTTCAAATTGTTTACTTCTAAAATTAACCCAGTATTTCTTAAATGGATTGTTTTTATCTGCATAATATTCTTGTTTAGTATTAGGTAAAAGAATATATGTATCACCTGTCTTGCATGTATATTCTTTATTATTTATATATAAATGTCCTACTCCTGATACAACATATTCAATAGTAAAAAGATTAGAGTTTTGTCTATTAACTAAATAGTTTGAATTTGGATAGGTTATGCCTATTGTTTCTAATGCTAAAAATTGGTCTTCATTAACAGAAGAAATAAAATAAAACACAATTTCATCATCAACACCTTCGAAACGACAATTATCAACATTTTTTAAAATGTTTAGCATTGTTTTAGTGTATTTTTTCATTTTTTTAATGTTCCTATTGTTAATTATATTTTATATTATTTTACATTATATTAAACAATTAATGTTATATTTATTATATTTTTATGCAAATATTATATATTTTTTTACATTGTATATAATTTTGTTGAAATTTATATTAATAGTAGAATGAAGATAAAAATACTTCTTTTATGTAACTTATCATTTACTTACCTCTTTTTATCATCTTGTAAAATAATGTCTTTTTGGGATGATACTACTGAAGGAAAAACAAAGCTAGTATTTTTTGGTTGGGGAAATTCAGCTGAAGTTAGTTTAACAGAAGAGTTTGTTGATGAATTTAATGCATCTCAAGATGAAATATATGTTGAATATACACCTATTGCTAGTGATAGTTATGCTACTAAAATTAGAAATGCTTTAAGTAGAAGCAATGTTCCTGATGTAATTATTGCTGGTGATGGAGAAATTAAACCTTGGATTGAAATGGATGGTTTATGTGAATTAGATGAATTTATTGAAAATTCTACTGTTTTTGATTTAGATGATTTTTGGAATGAAGGTCAAAATAGATATTATTATAATAAGAATATTAGAATGAATTATAGCGATTCTATAAAAGATGAATTTAAAGATGATTTTCATTATTATGGAATAATGAGAGATTTGTCTCCTTCAGTTTTATTTTATAATGTTCAAGCTTTAGAAAAAGTAGGTATCAATATTATTTCTATTCCTATCGATAAAATTGATGAATACAATGAAAAACATAATACACGCTATGAAAAAGTGGGTTATAAAGAATACGAAACTTGTATTGATGAATCTTTAAAGAAAACTAAAAATTATGATAATACGAAGGATGTATATCGAGTATTTAATAACCAAATTCCTTTAACTTGGGAATGGGATGATTCTCTTGAAGAAATGGATGGATCAAAAGGTGGAAAAGGAGAGTTAATGGAATTAGCTAAGATTTTAACGAAAACTAGTTCTTATACTCTTCCATCTACTAGATATGGAATTTTTTATAACAACTGGTTTTCTTTGGGATGGTCAGTTGGAGCTAATTCACTTCAATTTATTGAAGATGAAAGCGAATATATTGGTGGACATTATGAATTTTCATTAGGGGATACAAATAAAAATTATAAGGTAAAAGAAGGTGAATCTTTTACTATAAATAATCATACATATAACGAAAATGAACTTGTTAGATATCAAGATTTAAAAAGTGTTTCAGAGTCAACTGATTTAAAAGAAAAATGTTATGAATTACCTTCAAGTTTAGAAGCGACTCAATTTTATGTTGATTTATCAAGTAAATGGGGTTATTCTCCAAAACCAGATTTTACTGCTTCAACAAGTCAATATTCTTTGTTTTCAAGCGGAAATAGTGTAGCAATGACCTTAGATACTAGATATTCAGTAGGTATATGGCGTAAATCTATTAAAAAGAGTGGACAATCAGGTGGTTTTGATTGGGACTGTGCTCCTGCTCCTGTATATAAATATGGTATAAAGAGTGGACATAGTGGAAGTTTAGCTTATTGCATTCCAAAAAAATCTAAAAATAAGGAAGCCGCATTTAAGTTTATAGAATATATCAATGGTGAAGAAGGACAAACATCTTTTGCTAAAGAAGGATATACTATACCAAATACAAAAACATTATCAAATAGCGATGCTTTTTTAGTAAAAGGAGCAAAACCATACAATTCTGAGATATTTATTGATGCTGCGAGTTATCAACGTGTAGGTGATTGGGGTTTTCTTCCTGATAAAGATTGGATTTCTATTTGGGCGACTGAATTTAATTCAAAAGTCCTTAGTGGGCAAACAACATTATTAGAATCAATTAATAGAACAAAAGATAGAACACAACAAAAAATAGACGAGTATTATAAAGGAATTAATAAATGAAAAAGTTTTTTAAAAGAGGTATTACATCTAAAACCAGAGATCAAATTGATGGGTTGCTTTTTGTTGCTGTCCCAATTATTGGATTAACTTTATTTATAGGAATTCCCCTTGTTTTCTCACTTGTTTTATCATTTGGAAAACTAACAACATTTGAAATAACAGATATTACGTTTGTCGGATTTGAAAATTATATAAGGATATTTACAAACGATAGAACATACTTTTTATCAATAATGTGGAGTTTTATATTTGCAATATTTGCTTCATTATTACAAACTGCTTTTTCTTTATTAATTGCATATTTGCTTTCTAAAATTAAAAGTGGACAAACTGCGATAAGAATAATTTTATTTATTCCTTATGTTTGTAGTGTTGTTGCTATTTCATATGTGTGGAATTTATTATTAGACAAAAATTATGGAGTTTTTAATGATATATTAGTTAGATTTGGCGCTAGTACAATTGATTTTTTAAATGATGATCGTTTTTCTATGATAATGATGATAATTATGGCTGTATGGAGTGGATTAGGTTATGGAACTATTCTTTATAGTGCAGCACTTGGAGGAATAGATAAATCATTATATGAATCAGCTGATGTAATGGGAGCTAGTGAAACACAAAAGTTTTTTAGAATTACTTGGCAATGCATTACTCCTACAACTTTTTACCTTCTTGTTATGGGGATGATATCCAATCTTCAAGCCTTTGCTAATTTTCAAATTATGAAACCATCTTTCAATGGTGAGCAAATAGAAACAATGGTATACCACGTATGGTGGGCGGCGTTTGAAAAAACAGATAGTTATGGACTTGGTTATGCAAGTGCATTAGGTTGGATTACTGGTATTATCATTATTATTTTTACAATTGTAATGTTTAGATTACAAAAGAAATGGGTACATTATGAAAACTAGAAAGCATTCATTTAAACATATTTCTATATTAAGATCCATTTTAACCTATGTTATTTTGCTTATATTTTGTGTGCTTGTATTAATGCCTTTTGGAATAATTTTATTTACTTCTTTAAAGCCTCTTAATGAAGCAAATCAATTACCATTTACATTTTTTCCTAATGAATTTGACTTCTCAAGTTATATAGAAATTTTATCTAATAAAAATGTTTGGAGAGGTTTAGTCAACACATTAATTGTAGTTGTCCCTGTTATGTTTATAGGTGTATTTGTTTCATCTTTAGCAGCTTATGCTTTTGCGAAATTAAAATTTAAGGGGAAAAACATACTATTTTCAATACTTATTGCTTCGATGATGCTTCCAGGTGTTATTACGATGACTCCAGCTTATGTTCTTTTTGATAAGATTGGATGGGTGAATACTTGGTATCCTTTAATGGTTCCAGGAATGTTTGGTACAGCCGCTTGTATTTTCTTTATGAGAAATTATTTAGTTAGAATTCCTAATGAATTAATTGATGCCGGAAAAGTAGATGGATTATCTAATTTTTCAATATTTTTAAGGATTGTTCTTCCTATTATTAAACCTGCAATTGTAGCTCAAATTATATTATGGTTTTTTGCTGGATATAATGATTATTTTGGTCCAATGATTTATCTTGATAGCCAGAATATATTTACTTTGCAGTTATTTTTAACAACTTTTGCTGATCAACATGTTGGGGATATTCCAACCAATATGGCTACATGTGTTTTTTCTTTAATACCAGCTTTAGTCGTATATGCTTTTGCTCAAAAAGCACTTATTAGAGGCATTTCATTACAAGGAGTTAAAAAATGAAAAAATTTAATAAATTATCGCTCCTTTGGCTATTAGTGCTTGTTTTACCAGTTTATTTATTTGCTACTAGATTTAAAGTAAGTGAAGTTAATAATAAAAATTTTTTAAGCGGATACGACTACTCTTTAGATAAGAAAGTTAATACAAGTTTATTTTATCAAAATATTGGAAGCGTGAAATATGCAGCAGATCCACAAGTAATTACTGTTGGAAATAAATATTATATGTATGCCACAAATGCTAATAAAAATTATGATTGTAGCTATCTTCAATGCTTTAGTTCAACTAATTTAACTGATTGGAAAAATGAAGGAATTTGCTTTCAGCCATCTAGAGATAATTGGTGTATTGATGGATTGTGGGCTCCTGAAGTTATAGAAAAGGATGGAATGTTTTATCTTTATTTTTCAGGTTTTAAAATTTTTCCTGAAAATAATGTGGCAAGTCCACTTACTTTTAGAGGACATCAAATCTCAGTAGCAACCTCTTCTTCTCCTACTGGTCCTTTTATAGAAGTTAAAAATGAATTAGATCCTTTAGAGGCAAAATTTGCTACAAGTTATGCAGCAATTGATGCATCGCCTTTTATTGATGATAATGGAGAAGCATATTTATTAATTACTAAAGATCAAGAATATGTAAATGAAGAAGATATTCATTCTTCAATATTAATTGGAAAATTAAAAGATAATATGGTTGAGCTAGAAGGTGTTGAAGATGGTGATGTTTTTAATGATGAAGCATTTGTAAAGTTAATTGAACCAAGTATGGATTTTGAAAATATAAACAAATCAACTCACTCATGGAACGAAGCACCATTTATGGTTAAAAGAGATGGGAAATACTATCTTTTTTACTCAGCTAACTATTATGAAGATCGAGAATATTGTGTTTGTGTTTGTGAAGCAACTTCTCCTTTTGATAGTGAATCATTTATGAATTCAAAAAAAGTATTGTTAAGTGCTCTTGATTCTTGGGATTATGTGAGTGGTACAGGGCATTGTTCAATATTTAAAAGTGTTGATGGAAAAGAAGATTTTATGGCATATCATGTTCATGAAAATCCAACTCTTGGAGGAAGTGAAAGGATGATCTATTTTGATAGAGTCACATTTAACTCTTTAGGAGTTCATGTTAATGGTCCTTCTATATCTCCTCAACCTCTTCCTAGTGGGAGTAGTGAATATTCGAATATTGGATTTGATTCAACAATTTATGTAAATGATAATAAAGTTATTAGATTAAATGATAACTATATAAATACTGATCCTTTTGATATATCTAAAGAAGAAAATACATATTCAAAAGAAGTTCATATAAAAGTTAAATTTAATGAATTAAAGAAAGTTAGAGCTATTTCTTTATATGATTCATCAAATTATTCTTATTCATTAAATAACATAGATAAAATTACTATTAACGACAAAGTTGTCGTTAATATTCCTATGAAAGAATCTTATATTTCTGGATATAAAATTCCTTCTTCAAGTTTTATTTATGAATTTGATGAAATTGAAACTGATGAAATAAATATTTATTTAAGTAGTGAAAATATCATCTATTTAAATGAATTAATGATATTAGGTAAATAAATATGAAAAAGAGCGTATTTTTATTATTGCCATTACTATTAATATCAAGTTGTTCATTAAAAAATAACTATGATTATATAAATGAAGAATTTGATTCTGGAGAACTATTTACTCTAACTGAAGATGAAGATATGGTAGTTGATGGAATTGAAGATAATAATTATAAGAATTTAGAAGTTATTGAAATATATGAACCAGAATATGATATAACATTTACCACCAAAACATATTTTGGAATAAATGGTTTTTATATTTTTTCTAAAGTTTTAAATGATACAACAGTTTTTTATAACAAGTATGAAAATGTTGATCCATATAGAAATGATGGAGTAGAAATACATCTTAGTATCGATACAGATATTTATTTAACAAAAGATAACTTAATGAAAAATAATAAAATTACAGAAAATACCATTCAAATTAGAACTGATGTTTCAAACAAAGTTCAAACTTGGGTTGGTAATAACCAGCAAACTAATAATCTATATGAATGGACTCAATATTTTAAGCCAGTATTAAGCGCAGTTAATGTTGATGGAAGAATTAATAAAAAAGATGGAGCAAGAGGATATTCAGTTGAATTGTTTGTACCTTATTCAACATTTAATCTTTCTTCTGCTCCTGAACAAGTTTCAATTATGCCTGCATTTAATAATGCAAATGATGATTCTTATAGAAAATGGTTTACTATGAAAGGAATGTCCCATAATCAACCAACTAGTTGGATGACTATTACAAAAGATAATGGAATAACATATCCTGGTAAAGGATTTGAAACTCCTTCACTTGAACTTTTAGCAAGTGAAGATGATCCAAAATATAAAGGACAATATGCCGGTATATTAAGAGAAGTTGATGATCAAAATAAAAATAAGGTTGATCGAGTAAGTTTTAAGATGTTTGTTGGAATGGATGGAATATATACTCAATTTATTATTAAAGATAAGGAAAAGAGCTCATATTCGGATAGTATTTATTCGAATGATGGTGTTGAATTTTATATAGACACAATAAGAGAAGTTCAACCAAGCGTTTATCGAACTGGAATATATCGTTTTTTAATTGATGTTGATAATGGAGTGCAAACTGATTTTTCGATGGATGGATTAAATAATACTTATCCTGTAAAAATTGCTACATCAACCAAAATAAATATTGAAGAAATAGAAGATAATTCAATATATTTATATAAATATAAGTATGTTTTTGAGATGTTTATTCCTTTTGAAAGCATTAATCTGACTTATTCTTCTTCATTAATGGTTAATTCATCTTTTGCTTATAAATCTCCAAACGAAGCAAGCTATATGGAAAGAATTGATCCAGCTAATTTAAAAAGAGAAGAGTTGTTTTGTGTTGATGGAAGATGGTGTTGGGATCCAGGAGCATATTGGTGGGTAAGTAAGAAAGGTTTAATTTAATATGGCAAAATTAAAGAATTTTAAATATGAGTATTTTAATCCTATTTTGATTAAACCATGTGGATGGATTAAAGATCAATTAACAACCCAATTAAATGGATTAAGTGGCCATTTGAAAGATTTCTGGAAAGATATTTCTGAATCAGCCTGGATTGGTGGAAATTATGATTCTTGGGAAAGGGTTCCTTATTGGTTAGATGGTTATATTCCTCTTGTATATCTTTTAAATGATAAAGAAGGTATTAAAACTGTAAAATTTTATATTAAAAATATTGTTAAAAGACAACAAAAGGATGGGTGGATTGCACCAATTAATGCTAAAAGAGATACATATGATGTGTGGGGTATTTTTATTGTATTAAAAGCAATGTATGATTATGCCTACATCACTAATGATTCAAAAGTTTATGATTCTATTTACAAAGCTTTGAAAGCTTTAGATAAACATATTGATAAATATCCTTTATTTAACTGGGCTAAGTATCGTTGGTTTGAAGCACTAGTTGTTATTTATCCAATATATAACATTTATAAAGAAGAGTGGTTAATAACATTAGCCAATAAGTTACATAATCAAGGATTCGATTATTTTAATTATTATTTGAATGATTTTCCAAAAAGTAAATGTAAGATGAAAGAATGGAATTATGAGACACATGGTGTTAATAATGCAATGGCTATAAAATCTTATGCTCTTTATTCTTTATTAACTTCATCTAATGAAGATATTAAAAAATCTAATTATATGCTTGATATGTTAAATAAATATCATGGTAATATAATGGGAACGATAAATGCTGATGAATGCCTTGCAGGAAGAGATCCTCGTCAAGGAAGTGAACTTTGTTTAATTGTAGAGCTTATGTATTCATTAGAAATAATGTCTCAAATTACAAAGGATAGTAAATATTTAGACCAATTAGAAAGATTGGCTTTTAATGCTCTTCCTAATGCAATTAGTAGTGACATGTGGTCACATCAATATGATACGCAAGTTAATGCTCCATTTATTAAAAAAAGCGATGAATTGCTTTGGACAAATAATGGGAGTGAAAGTAATATTTATGGCTTAGAGCCTCATTATGGATGTTGTACATCTAATTTTCATCAAGGGTGGCCTAAATTTGTAATTTCTAGTGTTGGTTATAATAAAAAAGGAATATTTATTAATTCATTAATTCCTTTAAAAATCAAAAGTGAAAATTATAATATTTCAATTAGTGGATGTTATCCTTTCTTTAATGATGTAAATATTAAAATTAATAGTAAATTGAATACAAAATTATATATTCATATTCCTCATAATGCTAAAGAAGTTACAATTAATAATAAAGTATTTAATAAAACTGGATACATTATTTTAGATGTTAAAGAAGGAGTGAATAAATATAAAATTAATATAAAAACTAAAGGAGAATTTATAACAAATTATGATGGTTATTCTCTTGTTGAAGGTAATCTTGTTTATGGATTAAAAATTGATGAAGAAATAGTTCAAATAAATAAGGATCAACCTAATAAAGAATTGCCTCATGGAGATTTTGAATATCATAATAAATCTAAATTTAATTATTGTTTAAATTCCTTAAGTTATAGAACAGTTGAGCATAAAGTAAATAAAAATATATCTCCTTTTGTAAGTAAAATATATCCTAAATCATATTATGTTCCTTGTAATGAAGTTAAATATGAAATTAAAGGAAATTACGTTAATTTATCTAAAGATATAATTTCTAAATGTATAGATAAAGAATTTATTCCTATTGCTATTAATAAATTACATTTAGGAACATTGACATTAAAGGGTGAACATAATGAATAAAAAACCATATCTTTTCCTAGCTATTTTATATTCTTCGTGTTTGTTTTTACCTATGTCAAAAACAAATTTTAATAGTGTTAAAGAAGTGAGAAATAATTTAATTGATTATAGTAAAGATGATTTAATTTTTGAATCTTTAACTGTAGTATATGATGGAAAAGAGCATTCCTTGATTGCATCATGTCCAATAAACTGGGATGTTACATATAATAAAGAAAATACGTATAAAGAAGTTGGAATTTATGAAATAGAAGCTACATTTATGGATTTAACAAATACATATAATGATGTTAAAAAAATAGCGACTTTAACAATATTTAAAGAAGAAAAACCTAATTATTTACCGATAATTTTATGTTCTACTATTATTCCTGTTAGTTGTTTAGGAATTGGTTTAACAACTTACTTTTTAATAAGTTATATTAAAAAGAAAAAATATACAAAACCATTATAAGTGAGGGTCAATTATGAAAAGATTAAGTAAAGAAGAAAAATTAAAAGAAAAGAAAATATATAAAGAAAACGAAGCTCATCATAATGATTTAATTAAACTACAAAAAGAATCTTTAAAAGTAGAAAAAGTTGCTGATGAAAATTATATTATTTCATTAAAAAATATTAATAAAATATATGATAATCATGTTCAAGCAGTATTTGACTTTAATTTAGATATTAAAAAGAATGAGTTTATTGTTTTTGTTGGTCCTTCTGGATGTGGTAAATCTACTACTTTAAGAATGATTGCAGGACTAGAAGATATTACAGATGGTGATTTATAT
>CAMEJG010000057.1 GCA_945919465.1 uncultured Anaeroplasma sp.
GCAACTGACTCTTAATCAGTGGGTCTGGAGTTCGAGTCTCCAAGGGTCCACCAGTATATTTTAATTTTAATAATGGACCCTTAGCTCAGTTGGTAGAGCAACTGACTCTTAATCAGTGGGTCTGGAGTTCGAGTCTCCAAGGGTCCACCAGTTTGTATATTAATCCTAATGAATTTCATTAGGATTTTTTTTATTTAAAAAAAGACTGCCAACATAACTATCAGCAGTCATAAAATAGTTTTCACATCCCTTTAAATTATATTATTCTATTCTAAATATGACTGAACTGTAACTTAAATTAATTAGCTGCTGATTACCCACAGTTCAGTTATGCTTAATTCTCCTGTAATTGCTGCTTCAGTCAGTGTTTGAATACCGTTATATATGATTAATTTAGAAGCAACATACAATTTCCTAAGCGATAAAACAATAGTTTAGTACACCAACAGCCTGTCTACAAAGTATTCCAGGCTGATGGCTAGACCTAAACTATTGAGTTTTGTTTTAAGGGTTAATTTAACCTTTTTTATACATTTAGTACCCAATCGGCAGGCTATGAGATTACGCCCGAGCGTAGAGGAATTAAATTCTTAATAAATTCTACTGCTTATTCACATTGAAAATCACAATATCATTGCATTAATCTTATTTTGCTGAGATACCACAGTTTCAACATCTTCTCTTGTGCTAATTTTACTTTATAAAATTAATTAATTTCTTTTTAGATATATCAAAATAATATGGAAGTTCCCAAAACTTTCTTCTGCTTATTGGAATTTTATATGATTTAGACTCTTTGTTCTTTTCAGATATATGTAAACATAGAATAACATCATCATTCAAACTATACTTGTCTTCTATAAATTCACCTAGTTTTGTTTCATAACTCTTTGATATAAATATTTCTCTATTTCTTTTTTTAAAATGACTTATAACTTTTTTGATGATTATTTCAATATCTTCTTGATTAATCTGAGTTATGAATTCAATATTTAAAGAACACTTAGAACAGAAAAATACTTTATGAATAAATTCACATGGACCTACCATTATCCCTCCATCTCCACCAGCATCAAAATCATAATATTTTGCTTCTTCTGATTTTTGATCTACAACTTTTCGATGTTTAACAATCGTTAATTTTTCGCCACATTTATAGCAAAAATGGTCTCTAAACTTAACTTTAAAGGTGTTGCCGTAATTGTACCAATATTTATTCATAACTCAATCCTCCCTATTAAAACAATTTATCAAATCGAATTCTAATATAGAAATCCCAACCTACGCCTAATGCTAATCCAGAGCCAAAATATAATTCCATTTTTCCATCATTAGTAGGTCTTAATCCAATACCTAATCTTCCACCAATAGAACCTAGTTCTCCAGATAAGCCGGACTCTATTTGAAGACCAAATATATCAAGCTGTCCATCAAATCTTCCACTCAATGCTGTAACTTTTGCATTCCAATCAGCATAAAGACTAGTGATACTTCCACTACCAAATAGTAATCCATTTCTAAATGAACCTTTTAATGTTTGGTTAAATATTCTAGAACTACCACCTATAGCACCTACAATAGGTACGAAAACTACACCTAATTTTCCAGATAACGTTGAATAACAATCCGCACTAGCTTGTGTTTTTTTTGTGAGTCTAACGACTAACAAAATAGAAAAGCGAATCAACGATTAAGCAGATTCGCTTAGTTTGGTATTTATGTCTTTTTGTCAAGTCCATTTAGATCTGTTTATTAATCTTCTAAAAAAGGCACAACTCTTTCATCAAGTAAAAATGAGTTATATAATGTTCCAAAATGTTCTTTTAGATACTTTTTTCCTTGTTCAAATGGTGGAATAATCCTTTCAGCAAAATTTTTATCTAAAAGTGCTTTTAATTTTTCTTCATCATAATCCAAGAAATCGCATGAGTACTTATCTTTTTCAGTAAAATAAAATCTACTTCCAACATTTGGAGAATATTTCTCCATATTATCTTGAATTATATCATTAGGATTTTCGAATTCACCTAAAAAGAAAGTATAATTAATGTAATATGTTGGGCCATAATATGATCTTTGTAAATCTATCATACAAGTAAATTTGTTTGCTTTTAAATAATATTTACTTTTGACCTTTGTAAATCCATGACCTTTTAAATATTTATGTAAAAACTTTTTAAATACATCTTGTTCCATATTTTTCCTCCATTAATACAATTCTAAAATCCAAGTATATCCTTTCCCCATAGTTCTTCTATATCTAGATAATTGACTTACTCCAGCTTTTAATGATTTTACATTATATGGTTTTAATTCATAAACAAGTTTACCTGCTTTGTCAAAATAATCCATTCTAATTCCCGGAATTTTTCCATATTCTTTGCCTGGCAAATCAAATGTTTTATATCCTTTATGAATTCTTCTTCCAGCGGACATAGTTGATTGTGTGAAATCTCCTGCTCTATCTAATCCTCTAACAGTATCCCAAGCATCATCAGTAAGATCAGCAACTTTCATAATCTTAATAGTGTCATATACATCGTCAGTCATATCTACACCTTTAGCAACGACTTTTACGCCTCTTACGGTCTCACCTACACCAGTAACAAAAGGAATCAAGTCTAAAGCATCTCCGGCTAAGCCAGCCCAGTTTAAAGGATCATATGGATTGATAATTACTTCAACAATACTTACACCGAGTGAGAATAAATCAAATACTGTTTCAACCCAGTGTCCACTAGAATCGTAAAGGTTAACTGGATCATTCATACAGTAACAATATAAATTTAATCCATTAATATAATCAGGATTCAAATAATCAACACTATCTGGTGTTAACCATCTACACCATAGAGGATTATAGTATCTACTCTTACAATAATACATATAAGTATCATTATCATAATAGTATCCTTTGTATCTAAATGGATTAAGACTACCTATTGCAGTATTACTACCTGTAATACTAATTATCCTTCCAAAGCCATTGTAGTTATATTTTGCTATAATATTACCATTATTATCAATAATTCCTAAGATATTTTGCATACAATCTCTTATATAATAATATCTATTATCATTTAATATGAATCCAAATAAATTATCATTAATATCATATAAATAATCTATTCTTAATGAATCATTTCGATATTCACATATAAGCTTATTATCTTCATAATAATATTGTGTTACCTCAACTTCAGGATCTCTATAATCACTATATTCAGTAATAACTTCTTTTTTTATTCTTAACCCATCTAGATTATAATAATATTTATAATATGTTATTTCTTCATCATTGTCTTTTTTAATCTCTACTAATCTTTTTCCTTCATATTTAAATTCCATATCCTCATATTTTTTTATTAAATATGAATTATTATAATAACTAACATTTTCTCCATTCATAGAGGTTAATAAATATCCATTATAGCTATAGCTTTTATTACCATAATTTGTTATATTACCTAAATTATCATAAGTAATAATAGTGCCATTATCATTTATTAATCTACCTAATGAATCATAGCTATAGCTCTTATTCCCAAAGGTAGAATCAGTAATAGTAGTTACTCTATTATTACTATAGCTATAATATCTATTATAATCTTGATTAATATGTATTACTTCTTTAGTTATTAATTGATTAGTATATTCATAATTATTACTAATAATACTTCTTTGTTCTTCATAAATAGTACTCTTATATAAATAACCTAAATCATCAATTTCATTTGTTTTAGTTATTGTAAATAAATAATTATATAGTGTATCTAAATTATTTTTAGTATTACTATATAATACCTTTTCTATATTTCCTAATAATGGATATTCATTATTAAAATTATCAAATAATATAACTCTTATATTCCATGATATTTGAGGAATATTTATTGTTTTAGAATATGTATTAGTATTAATACTTAAATTAATTTCTATTTTATTAGTATATTTATTTAAATTAAAACAAATATGATTATTATTTAATGATACTATTAATAAATTTGTATTTATTACTACATCATCATATAAAATTTTAATATAATTATCACTATCAACATATAATTCAATATCATAAGTAATATTACTAGTATTAATTAATTCTAGTATTGTTTGTCTTTCATTTAATTTATTAAAATTAATAATCATTCCTAATGTTATTATTTCTTTATTTCCTAATTCATAAATTAAACTATTTCCAAATGCTTCATAACTATATTTATTTACATTATAGTCATAGAAGCTTGGTTTATCATATATTTTTTCTTTATGTTCGTAATTAGTAGGCTTTAATCCATTTATTGAATTAATTGAACCCTCTAATGGTATCAAATCATAATCCTCTACTCCTAATGATATTGAACTAACCTGATAATCTATTGATGAATTATTTGTTGTAGTATTAAAACAATCCTTTGTTTTATTATAATATTCTAATAATATATTATTATCTAATCTTGTATCAATTGATTCTATTATTCCTGTAATATTTCCTGTTAAATTTAGATAAGTATTTCCATCAGAATATATTTTTCCTATATGATAACATTCTTCTGTAAATGATATTTCATAAGGTAAATTAAATGTTTGATCTTTTATATAATTATCTAATTGAATTGATGCAG
This sequence comes from uncultured Anaeroplasma sp., assembly GCA_945919465.1. Lineage (GTDB taxonomy): Bacteria > Bacillota_I > Bacilli_A > Acholeplasmatales > Anaeroplasmataceae > Anaeroplasma. Next base: position 4,626 of record CAMEJG010000057.1, read on the forward strand.
CTAATGTATTTGAATTAATACTATAGCTCATTGAAATAAAATGCCAATTGCTAGTATAGTCTCTTTCACTCATTTCATAATCATAAAAATTACTATTTACTTTTAAGCATAATTTCAATTTATAGCCTTCTATTTTAAGATATATTCTAATATTATTATTATCTTTATTTTCTTTTGATAATAGAATATATCTTCTTGAGCTAATAAGATGTTCATCAAAATCTGGTTGTTGATACCAAAAGCCTATTGAGCCTGATGTAGTATTATTTGTCGATATATAGAAATTAGGATTTAGTAATAAACTATATTGAGGTATTCCTTCTATATATCTTATATTATTTAAATTTAATGATGATGGATATATTAGATATTCTTCATTATTTTTTCCTCTTAAATAGGTATCTGATAAAAAGAAGGTTCCTACATAGCCTCTATTATTAAATAAATATCTTAATCTTGAAAATAATGATAATTTTCTATTTGTATAATTATTATATGAATAATTAATATTATAATTTCTTATATTAATATTTTTATTTATATAATTATTCTCTTCATTATAAAAATATTTAATTTGATTATTATTATCTATTATTTCTTTTATTCTATTATAATTATCATAATAATAATTAGTAGCTATATTTAATAATTCATTATTGATTTTAGTTATTCTTGAATAATTATCATATTCTATATTAAATCTATTTGAATTATTATATTTAATATCTGTAAGTAGATTATTATTATAAATGAAATCAGTAATATTTTCATTACTATATTTAATCTTAATTAGATTATCATTATCATCATAAAATCTATCAAATAACATTCTATTATTTATTGATAAATATGATAAGATATTCTTTCTTGTATAAATGAAATAAAATGTAAGATTATTGGTTATTATTTCTTTAATTAAGCCTTTATCATCATAATTAATATTTATATTTTTTCCATTCTCAGAAATAGTAGCTATTCTTCCATTTTGATAGGTATAATTAAAATTATGATTATTTTTAGATGTAGTAATTATTCTATGATATTTATCATAGGTATTATTAGTCTCATCATATTCATTTATATTTTTATATTCTTTTATCTTTGTTACATTATTGACTGAATCATATTCATATATAGTATTACTAGAATAGCTTGGATTAATTGATAATATTTGATTTGTATTTTCATCATAATTATATTTTATATAATTTCCATAGCTATTCATTTTAATAATGGGATTATTCTTAGAATCATATTTATATATAGTCTCACTACCTGAGGTTGATAGTTCTGATTCTATGATATTATTACTATATCCTAATAATATATCATTAATTCCATTATCTATTTTTATTATATTTCTCTTATCTGATGAATAAGAATAATATGTACCATATAGCATATCAGTTAATATGATATCTGATATTTCATAGTTAATTAAATAGCTTTCTATTTCTACTTTTATTTCATCATATGGTGATGGAGCTTTAAAGCCTACTATTACTAATTCTTTTTCATTTATTATTTGATTATTTAATATATCAAATTCTTTTTTTATTACATCTATATTATCCTTATATAAATAGATATTTATTTTAGCTGAGGAGTTTTCTGTTTTAGCTATTAGCTTAAGGATTGTTATTATTGTAATAATATCATCCTTTAAGCCATTAGCTTCTTTAATAAAGCCCATTTTTGATATTTGATTATCATTATAGCTAACACTAATATTATGATTAAAACCTAATGTATATATATCATTAGAAATTGTAGTATTTTGATAATTTACATTTATTGCCTCTACATGTGTGAAGCTATTATCTCCTAATACTACTGTCTCATGTAAATTAACACTATTACCTTGATATATTAGTTTTTTATCATTATCATAGCTTGTCTTTATATATACATTTTTATCTGTATATTCTAATATTGGTAAATCTCTATCATCAAATTTTATATAGCTTTTATTATTATTTTTATCTATTATTTCTGTTTTATTTAGATTTAAATTAATTGTATATAATAAATATTGTCCATCTAATTCAACATCATATGAATCATCATCCTGTAAGAAATAATCATAATATTCCTCATATATTTCTATTTTCTTATTATTATCATCTATTTCTATTAAATTAATTAATATAGCATATTTATCTCTTTCACTATATATTTTAATATTATTATTGTTTATTGTTAAATAATATTCATCAATATAATCTTCTTTAAATGTAATATTATATAATTTATTAGTTGAATTATTATAATATAGGGTTACTCTTGATATTTCTATATTATTTTCTAATTCATATAATATTATTTTTTTAGTAGAACCAGATACTAATTCTTCTTTAGTTATTATAGTTCCTTGATTATTATTTAATAATATATTATTAGCTTTATAATCAGTTACAAAACCATTTATATATTCTATTTTAGTTATATAATTGTTAGTATTATTATCAAAATTATATTTATTTTTATATGGATCATATAAAAAATTATTAGTATTTACATCACTTCTAACTGATGTATATAAATCAAAATTAGTATCTTTATTTCTATAAATATATTTATTTGGGTATAATATTTGATCTGCTTGTTGATATCCAGTATATATATCCTCTGTAAAATCTGGATTTATTATTTTTTTAAGAGATTTTATATACTTATAATCATAATTTGTTTTTATACCAGCACCAAATTCATTAATAGTAGTTCTAGATTGATGATTATAGATTAATGATAATGATAATGGGTTTATACCTAATGTATTAAATAGAGGTATTTCTAATATTACATTTGAATCATTAAAATTTAAATTAATATTATATTTGATTTTACCAACTTGACCTTTAAGCTGTTTGGCATAGGATTTAAGTCCTTTATTCATAGGATTACCTTCTTTCTAAAAATATTTTAATTATTTACATCTAGATTATAATACTAATATTTAATAATGTATAAAAGAAAATTAAATTTTTTCATTTTAAAAAAAACTAATAGATTAGTATAATATACTTCTTCTATTAGTTTCAGACTGTTGACAAAGTGCTGCATTTTTGTAGAAATACAAGAAACTTTATAATTTTATTTCTTACTCTCCTAAATTTATACATCAGCTGCCATAAAAACTAATGATTCATCTATTTCAAATCCATTTGCCTCATAAAATTTTACACTAGGATATCCTTTTTCAGTATTTAATACTATATAGGATATCTTTTCTCTTTCTTTTTTTAATTCTTCTCTAACATAATTAATTAACATACTACCAATTCCTTTTCGTTGATATTTAGGATTTACACTAAATTCATCAACCCAAAGTTCTTTAAAGCTTAAATAAGTCATAATTCTTCCACATAGCATAGCTACTACTGTATCATTATCATATACTACATAGCCTCTTGAGACTCTTGCTGACATTATTTCATCAATTCTTGTATAAGCTTGTTCATAAGTCCAATTTTCATTCCAAGGAGCTTCCTTAAATGCAGCCATTAATTCATATGCACAAGCACTAAAATCTTTATTATTCATAATACGGAATTCCATAAATTCATTCCTTTCTTATTCAATATTTCTAAATTCTTCTAAAGATACATTAGTATAAATTGGATATTTATTAGGATTAAAGCTATTATGAATTGTAACAATTTCAGTTTTATAATCAAAGGATCCTGCTGAAGAATGAAAATTATGAGAATAATTTTCTACTCTACTTTCAAATTTTTCATCAGGAAGATTAAAAAATCCTTCTTTTATTTCTCCCTCACAATAAATTTTAATTCTATAACAATCCTTAAATACATTTCTATTTATTATTTGTACGCTATTAGGAATAAATATTTTTTTTAAATCATAAGATTCTTTAAAAGCTTCTTCATCTATTTCTATTAAAGAGTTAGGTAATTCAATAGTATTTAATATAGAAATATGTGAAAAAGCTTTTTTTCCTATTTTAGTAAGATTATTTGAAAAAACAAGATTTTTTATTTTTAAATAACAAAAAGCACCTTCTGGTATTAAAGATAAACTATTTGGAATAATTAAACTATCAAATATGCAATGAAAGAAAGCCTCATTACCAATAGATTTTAATGTATTTGGTAGAAAACCATCAAGTTTGTAACAGCAACAAAATGAACTTTTCCCTATACTTTCTAATCCTTCTGGCAATTTTATTTCTGCATTTTCACAATTAGAAAAAGCATTATCTCCTATAGTTTTTAATCCTTTTGGAAGAATTATTTTTATAATATTAGATTTATTTCTAAATACATTAGCTCCAATATGGATAACATCAGATGGAATCTCTACAATTGGATTATTGATTGTTGCAGCAACTAATACTTTTTCATTTTTTTCATTTAAAATAATTTCAAATTCATTTTTCATAATTGTCTCCTAATAATAGTAAATATACATTAATTCTAATTTAGCATGATTAATAGCTTTTTTCAATAATAATATACAATAAAGATAAAAATCGAGTAGAGTAGAAAAATAAATATTTTTTCATATTTATTCTTCATCCCCTCTCACACCACCACATCGTGCCGTTCGGCAATGGGCGGTTCAATTCATAAGTTTAAATTCAAGCTAAATAATAATCTAGAGCGAAGACTAATCCTCTTCGTTCTTTCTTTTTATTTGGTTTTGCAAGTCTAGTTTTAGATATCGCATTTTGTAAAATTTTAGAATGTGCTATAAACATATATCCTTTTCTACAATTTGCTAATCCTCTAGCTTCACCTCTAGAATAACCACATTTTACAAGATTATCTTCTTGTGTCTTTGGTTTCTTCCATTGCTTCCAAATAATCATTCTTATTCTTGTACGTAAATGCTCATCTATTTTTGCTAGGAATGTTTTCATTTTAGATATTCTAAAGTAGTTATAGAACAGCACTTTATTTCAGGGCATAATTATCAAATTATTTAAGGATAATA
>CAMEJG010000058.1 GCA_945919465.1 uncultured Anaeroplasma sp.
TTACCTTTTTTGTTGAGTAATACTTCATAAATATAAAAACCTCCTATATAGTACATATAATTATACTATAATTAGGAGGTTTTATAAAGTTTTATAGGTTTAATTATACTGTTTTGAAACCTTATTTGATATAGAATAAAATGGGACCATTTGGTCCCATTAACTATTTCTTTTCATAAATGCTTCATAAGCAATAATTGATGCTGCAACACCTACATTTAAGCTATTTTGATTACCCTTCATAGGAATAAATACTTTATTATGCTTATGATTATACCAATCACTATTAATTCCAAATCTTTCATTACCTACAACAATAGCTATTTTACCAGAATAATCATATTCTTGATAATTCTTACCTAATAATGGTTCTCCTAAATAAATAGTATAACCATTATCTAATAAACCATTTAAAGCTTCATTATAGCTTAATGTTAAAGTAGGAATAATAAGGTTACAGCCTCTACTAGAGGATGTAATCTTAGGATTATTTATTTTAGAAATAGAATCTACTAAAATAACCCCATCAGCATTACAAGAATCTAAGGTTCTATAAATAGTACCAATATTACCAGGTATTTCTAAATGATCTAAAACTAAAACAAATTCTTTATTAAAAAAATCTTTAGCTTCATTCATTTTAATAGCTGCAATAATACCTACATGATTTTCCTTTAATGCTAAAGCTTGATAGCACTTATTAGATATAGGATAATATCTTTTAGCCTTTTTAATTAAATTATCTAATAATTCTTTAGTATCACTTTGATATTCAATATCAAAAGAATAAAATAATAATTCTATTTCTAAATTATAATCATTTACTATATTTAATACCTGTAAATCATCTGAAACAGTAATATTAGGATATTGATTACTTTTATTAATATAATCCTTCATTTCCTTAAATTCATTACTATTTTTACTTAAAATATCCACATCAATCACCAAATTGATTATATCACAATCTAAATATTTTAAAATAATAAATATTAAAACTGTAAGATATATTACACTTTTAATATTTTATTTATGATAATATTTATATGGGTGATTAAATTATGAAAAAAATATTAAGCTTATTTACAATTATATTTACATTATTTTTCTTTGTATCATGTTCTTCTGATTATAAAATGACAATAGTTGGTCCTTCTGGAGCTCCAAGTATTGCAGTAGCTCAACTAGCGAAAGAATCTGAGGATTACGAATTCAATTTAGGAGTAGACCCTACATTATTACAATCATATTTTGTTAATAATTCAGTAGATGCAATTATTGCTCCAATTAATTTAGGATCTAAAATGTATACTAATAATCAAAATTATGTTTTAGCATCAATATTAACTTGGGGTAATTTATTCTTTGCATCTCAACAAGAATTTACATTATCAGATTTAAATAATAAAGATGTTATATTCTTTGGAGAAAATACTATTAATATGGCAGTAGTAAATTATATATTATCTCAAAATGATATTACACCAAATATTACATATTTAGGTAGTACCTCATTAACTCAAACAGAACTATTAAATAGTAATAGTATAGTATTAATTGCAGAACCTGCCTTAAGTGTTGCTAAAACTAAAAAAGAAATATTTTCTATATCAGTACAAGAAGAATTTAAAAAATTAACTAATATAGAAGGATTTCCTCAAGCAGGATTATTTATTAGACAAGAAACTATTACTAATCATAAATCTAAAGTAGATAAGTTTATTACTGAAGTAGAAGCTTCAGCAAATAAAACTATTACTGATTTAGAATTAGTAGCTCAATATAGTGAGGAATTATCTTTAGGAGGAAAAAAAGAAATATTATTAAATGCAATACCTAATTGTAGTATTAAATTTACTAAAGCAAATGATACTAAAGATATTCTTAATACCTTTGTTAATATTTCTGCTATTAAGCCTTTCTTTGGAGTATTAGAAGATGGCTTCTACTACTAAAAAAATATTATATTATTTTATTGGTGTAATTTTATTATTATTTATAATACAATTAATATCATTTATAATAAATGATAATTTAATATTTCCAAATATATTAGATATTATTAAAGAAATATTTAATATATTTAGTAATAAATTATTTTATATTAATCTATTAAATACTTTATTAGAATTGATAATATCTTTATTAATTTCAATATTATTAGGAACTATACTAGGATTATTATCGGGAAAAATAAAAGAAATAGGAATGATATTTAAACCTATAATATCCTTTTTAAGATGTATTCCTATTATAGTTATTATTATTTCTTCATTAATAATATTTAGAAATAATAATATTATTCCTTATGCTTCATTAATATTAATATTATTTCCAATAATCTATCAAGCAGTATATGAAGGTACAATAAGTATCAATAAATATTATATAGATGCTTATAGATTAGAATCTAAATTTAATTTATTTATTATTAGAAAGGTATATTTACCATTAATAAGCTCACATAGTAAAGAAGCATTTATTTCTTCAATAGGCTTAGGAATAAAAGCATTAATTACAATAGAATATGTTTGTGGTATTTCTAATACTATTGGAAATAGTATAATGAATGGAGTAAATAATATTAATTATGCAATTATTTATGCATATACAATTATATTAGCGTTATTAATAATGCTAATAGAAATAATACCATTCTTAATAAAAAGAATAAAGAATACTTATCCTACAATTTTGTAGGATATTTATTTGTATATATAATAATATATTAGGCAATAATTCTATTGAGGGATATAATGAATAAAAGGATTATTGTTGAAATATTAAAAATAGGTATTCCTACAATTATAGGAATATTATTAACTAATTTAAATAGTATATTTGATATGATATTTCTTAATTCATTAAATAATAAAGAAATATTAGGAATAATATCTCCATATCAAGCATTTGCCTCTTCTATAGGATATTTGATTGGACATGGTGGAGGATTAATATATAAAGATAATAAATCATTTAATTATGGAAATAAATTAATTAGATTATCATTTATCATTAATATATTTATTTCTATTATAGGTATTATTTATTCATTTAAATTAAATAATGAATTTCAAATTTATTATTTAATTATTATAATAGCTTCTATATTTTCTGTATTAATAATTATTATAAATAATTTATTAAGATTTAATAAAATAGTATATAGAAGTATGTTTATACTTTTAATTGGATTATTGACTAATATAGTATTTGATTATTTATTAATAAATAATATTGGTATTATTGGTAATGCAATTTCATATTTAATAAGTCAATTTATTATTTTTATATTAATGTATATTGTATATAGATTTAAATGTAGAAATGATAATAATTATGAATTTAGTTATTTATTAATCATTAAATATGGATTATCCTCATTTATATATCAATTATTAACATCATTATCTATTTTTATGATTATTTATTATTCTAAATTAAATGATTCTATTGTTTTATTTAATTTATGTAATAGAAGCTATATGTTATTATTAGGTATAGCTTATGGTATTAGTCAAGCTACTATGCCATTAATTAATAAAGAAAATAATAAAAGTATTATTATTAATTCATTAATTATTATTTATAGTCTTTTAATTATAGAAATACCTTTATTTATTTTTAGTAATAATATAGTTTATTATTTTACTAATTTAGATTATTCTAGAGACTTCATTTTATTTTTAATTTCTATTTATTTTATTTCCCCTACTATTTTATTAAATATTAATTTACAGGTTAATAAAAAGCTTTTTAAAGCTAATTTATTAGCAATATTAAGGTCTGGAGGTATTTTTATTATCTTATTAGTAATCATAAAGAATATTTCTATATCAAGATTAATAAGTGATATTTTAGTATTAGGAGTTGGAATTTGTTTAATTTCAAAAGATATAAAGAATAATTGTTAATTAAATTATTTTCTATTAGAATATTTATGAAGTGGCAACTTCAAATATTATAGGTGGTGATTTTGATGAATAAAAGAAAAAAATATAAGAAGTATGTTGATGGATTGTCTAAGGAAGAGATTAATGAACAATTAATAGATCTATTAATGTTTTTCGATGATTTAGAAAATAATAATCTTAATGTACTTAAAGAAAAAAGTAATAATCTAGATATGTTTAACGATAAAAACAATACTCTATTTATTAAAAATATTAAGAAATAAGATATTATATTTAATTGAAGAGATGTTAATTATAAATATTTAATTAACAATATTGTGTTAGTTTCTTTATATTGGTTTTAATTTTAATCAAAAATTAATAGAAAAGTATAAAAAATGTAAATAATTGTAAATATTTTATATAATAACGGTTACTTTTGTTGACTTAACATTTAGTTGTGTTTATAATTTGAGTGATAAAGATAATAATATAAGGGAGATAATAAAAATGAAAAAATATTAACAGCTTTCTTTTTGTCTGTTGCGTTAATGTTTGCTGGATTATTATGCTTAAATGTTAATGCGGCTGAAACTACATCTTTTTTAGAGATTACTCATCAAAATTTTAGTGAAATTACGGAGAGCTATACAAAAACATATACACATAGTTATTCTATTACTTCAGATTCTACTGGTACACTAGGAAATATTAATGTAAAGGCATATGGAGTATTTAAAAATAGTGATGGCATTCAAATGAATAAAGGTAAAGAGACTTATATTAAAAATGTGAATGCTTTTCCCGGCGTAATTACTAGTATGGAATTAGTATGGACTGCTACTGGAAAGAATTCTCCTACAATATATATGTCAAAAGATTCTGAAGCTTCTAAATCTTCAACGAATGTTGGGAAGCAAAGTAATACTCAAAAAACTCAAACAATTAATTTTGACTATAGTGATGGGTATAGGTATTTTTATTTTGATGGAACCACTGTTACAGGTGCTTGCTATTTAAGTAGTTTTAAGATTACTTATGCTTTTAAGGAAATTAATAGGTATAATGTGACATATAAATATGGTAATGGAGTGGAAGATTATGTATTACCCAATGTTAACGAGGGTTCATTAATTCTTCAAGCTCCTGAACAAATTTCTAGTTTTAAGAAAGTTGAAGGATGGTATAAGGATGAGGCATTAACTCAAGCTTGGGATTTTGAAAATGATACTGTAGTAAAAAATACAACACTATACGCAAAATGGGTTGATTTAAATGTTAATACTCTTGCTGAAGCTTGCGAAATGCCAGATGGAAACACTGTAGTAGTAATTGCAAAAGTTACTGTTTCAAAAGGAAATAGTAATCATTTTATTCAAGACTCTACAGGAGCACTAATTCTTTATGATTCTTCAAATACATATGAAATAGGTTCAGTATATAAAATATATGGAACTTTAGCTACATATAGCGGTGCAAAGGAAATTAAAGATGTAGTGGCTTGTGAGAAAGTGGCTCAAGATATAGTGATTGCTCCATTAACTTCTCCTTCTGACATTACAGAAGCAAACTTATCAAAATATATTGAGTTAACAAATTATGAAGTCCCTAGTGCAAAAGCATTTGAATTTTATAGTAATAATTCATTCACTAAAGGTGATATTGCTGCATTAACAAATGTTGGAAGTATAATAAATGTAAAAGGTGTTGTTTCTACTCATAATGGAAAAATGCAGATTACTGTTAGTGAAGTTGAAGCATTACCAAGTTTCGTTACTACTGATACAAAATCAAGCTTAATTGTTACATATGATGAAGAATTAAATCCAACAGATGTAGATTTAAGATTAGGTGGAGTCATCACTACTGATTCATATTTAGCAGGTGCTACATATGGTGTATTAGTTACTACTGGTACAGTAAATTTAACAGCTGGCAAGACTAAATATGCTACAGTTGCTGAATTCATTGATGCAAACGAAGGCTTTAAGAATGTAACTTGTACTCCTGCAAAAGTTGCAACTGGATATCAATTTGCATGGGTAATTATAGATATGGAAGGTAACTATAATACATCATTAACAGCAGTTATGTATATGGTTTATGATGGGGCATTATATATTTGTAAATCTAAGACTACTTCAGTAAAAGATACAGCTTCACAATATATTACAAATGCTGTAGAATTAGGCTTAACTGAAGAACAATTAGCTGTTTTAGGAAAGCTTGTTGCTTAATATGGAGGAAATAATAATGAATAAAAATTATGAAAAACCAACAATTGAAGAAGTTGCTGTAGAAATAGAAGACATTATGGCTACATCATCAAAAACAATCGGTGAAGAATTATTAGGTGATGTAAAAGAAGTATTCTTTGGAGTAAAAGAAAATTAATAAGGAATTGAAATAGGCATTTTTGAATGCCTATTTTTAATAAATAATATTATGAAAAAAAGATATATATTAATTCTATTATTTGTTGTAGTTTGTTTAGTATTAGTATCATGTAAAGATGATGTAACTCCAACATCTACTACAACCTCTAATATAAGTATTCCTACAACAACTCAATCATCTACAAAAATAGTTTCTTCAACAACAAAAACCGGTGGTAATATGGAGTTACCTTGGGTATAAATGAAACAGGCTTAATTTCAAAATTAAGCCTATTTTTTTTGAAATATTCTTTTTAATATTGTATAATATAACATATTGTATTAAGGTAGTGTTAAAATGATAAAAGAAATAACAAATTTAAATGAAGCTTTATCCTTAATAGAAAAATCTTATTTAGAAAATATAAAGGATGAAGATACTATAAATGGACAAAAAACATTTATAAATGATTTCTTATATTCAAATGAAACAATTAATGAATATAAAAATATGCAAATGAAAATATTTGGCTATTATATAAATAATAACCTTGCAGGAGTTATTTCAATAAATAAAAATAATTATATTAAATTTCTATTTGTTGATAAAAAATATTTAAACAAAGGAATAGGAAGAAAACTATTAGATTATATAGTATCAATTACTCCACCAAATACTAAAATAACTCTTGATTCATCACTATCTTCAAAAGATTTCTATATAAAATATGGATTTATTCAAAAATCAGATGTATTACAAATGAATGAAATGAAATACATAGAAATGGAATATCAAATATGAAAGAATTAAAAGAATTAATACAAAAATTAAATGGAAAAGAAATTAAATTAAATAATATTCTAATGCCTAAATATTTATATTTATTACCTAATAATATTTGGCTAAGCATAGATTATGATCAAAAAGATAATTATAATGAAATAAAATTAGGAAACTTATATTTATATAATGATTCATTACCAAAATTATTTGTATTAGAATCATTTGAATGGTATTTAGAATTAGCTAAGAAAAATAATATAAATGTTAATTATAATATTAATTATAATGATTTATCATTTAATCAAATAATAGATAATCTATTATTAAATTTAAAAATAATACTAGATAATTATAAAGAATTATCATTATTAATAAATGATAAAGTAATAGAAGAAAAAGATAAATTAAATAAATATTTAATTAAAGATATAACTAATTTATCTATTGATGAAATACAATTAGAAATAAATAAATTAAATAATGATATTAAAATACATTTAAATAAATTATCTAAAGAATCAGAAGAAATAAAGAAAAATTATAATCTACCAGATTATATTTATACAGCTTATGATTATTATAAGCTTCATGAAATAAAAAATATTACAATTAAAAAGATTATCTCTTCTATAATATTTATATTAATGTTAGTTGGAATAATATTAGGATCATTATTTCATTATAAAATAGGCAATGGTAATTTATTTTATTTAATATTTGCAAACCTACAAATATTTTTATTATCTACATATTTTATATTTAAAAGAAAAAAAGATAAAATAAATCTATTAGCATTTTCATTAATACCATTTATATTATTATATTTAATATTATATACAATATCAGGATTATCATTAGATATATCTGTAATATTAACAATATTAATTGGAATAGTATTAGCATTAATATTATTATCAATTAATATAATTAAAAGAGAAAAAATAAAAAAGGCTTCAATAAAATATTATGAACAATATAATTTATTAACAGATGAAATTAATGATAATAATTATAAATTTACATTATTTTCTATTGATAATAAGAATGTTGCTGTATTTGAATTATCAAATAATGAATATATAATAACACTATGTAGTGATATTATATATGAAAAAAACAAATTAAATGATATGTTAGTTGAAGTCAAAAGAATAGATGGTAATCTTACAAAGGCTATAAAAGAATCAATTAATTTATTAAAAAATAATAAAGATAAAATAATCTATAGATAAATATTATATTTAAAAAAATATTTTTTCTATATTAACATTACAATTGAATTTTTATTTTAAATCTATAAAAGAAGAAGTTTTTTCAATATTATTAGAAATAGATATGATTAAAAATGAAATTATAATAATGAAATATAACTAAATATTTATGATTATTTAAATGAATACAAATTATTATATAGTGTTTATTCAAATTTTGAGGAATTATCTAAAGATTTATTAATTAAATTAAATGAATATATTAAGAAATAATAAATATATCATTAATGATTTATTTATATATTTATTGAATATTAATCGCAAAAAGTAACATTTTTATACTATCTTTTTTTTGAAAACGATTGCAAGATACTATTAATTTGTGTTATAACCTGAGTTTTACAGTTGTTATGCTACAAAAACCGACTGCATACTTAGATAAGT
>CAMEJG010000059.1 GCA_945919465.1 uncultured Anaeroplasma sp.
TTAGTGTTGATTTTGAGAATTTTATTATACCTGTCTATCAAATATGCTTACGTTTAAAATGAGCTTTTTAAGTTTTTCTTTTAGCACTTTTTCAGACTCCGCACTACAAGGTATGGAGCTGATGATATAAGTGACATTACCGATTTCCTTTGTGTATGTATTAATCTCCATAATCGTAGTAGCAACAACTATCCTAGGGAGCGATTAAACTCCCTAGAATAGGCCTATAAAGGGCTTGTATTGCGTTTATTCCTCCGTATGGATTACTAATGCCTTTATAGCATTAATGTCGGTAATTTTGGCATCAATTCGTTCAATGCCCGCATAACCATAATCACCAGTAGCGATGTATTTTTCAGTTAACACTCGTACGCTTAATGGTTTTCTTATAAGGATATAAAGATAAGAGAAATCACCAAATAAGATAGTATTATCGTCAAGTGAGTTAACGATGATTACTTCCTTGTTGAAGATGGAATCGCCATTGAATAATGGATTTCCATTTGCATCCTTGACTAATCTAAGTTTCATAGCCATCTCATCGGAAACCATCCAAGTAGCATTGACTCTTAAATCTTTATCTAATGAGAAGAACAACTTAACTACCTCATCATAAGTAAGAGCTGGTGCAGTTGATTTGGCAATGCCTGAGTTCATAATACCTAAAGGTTCCTTGTTGCCAGTACCATTGACAATAAGGTTTTCTTCAGTAATACCGAATCTTTTAGCAAACTTTGTAGAAAGATAATCTTCAACATTAAAGTTCCTATCGTTAATGAATGCTAATTTTAATTTAGCTAAAGAACCTATTTTATAAGAAGAGAATCTAATTTCTTTTGATTCATCACTAGATTCAGGCAATGCTCCAGCTTCATCAACGATTGTTGCAATTCCATTTGCGGTTGTAACAACGATTGAACCTTCACCTTCAATATTGAAAATAGAAGCAACCTTTCTAAAAGGATTATATTTTGCAAGGGTATCATCAAGTTTTGAATCAACTGATGGCATAGCAGGGTATGCTTCATTAGCAAGATTTAAAATTGAGTAATCTTCAGTGGTCATTTTGTTTGTAAGCATATGACTAAATGCTTCTTTATAAACGTTTGTTTTAAACATTATTTATTTCCTCCGCTTTGTTTAATTGTTTCGTATCTCTTAATAAGGTCTTTCTTGTATCCTTCAGAGATTAGTTTGAAATGAATAGCATATTCCATCATCTCATCAAATGAGCCATAGAATTTACTTTCATTATTGATTTGTAAGTTGCAGTACTTAGTCTCATCGTTTCTAGGAACTAAAAATACTGCAGATTTTGTATCATCGATTATCACCATATCTAGTAAGATAAAAGAAGAAAAATCGATGTGAGCACGTAGATACTTTTGAAATGAATCAGGTAGCTTCATAATCACTTGACCTCCCTAAATCTTAATGAGCAGTAGTCAGTTGCATCCTTAAGTGTTGCAAATACAATAACTGAAGTACCTACAGAGACTCTATAAGGCATCTTCGTGTTTTGAACTTTTGAAACGATGACAGGTCGTTTCAACTTATCTAGGTACAATGCGACACATTCTGAATTTGGCTTAGAGAATATGTTTTTGTCGCTAGCTTTTAAGTTAGGCATTGGACCATAATACACTTTAAATTTCATGTGTTTTATTCCTCCTATTGAAATATAAATAATTGTTTTGTTTGAATCAGGGCATATACCCCGTTTGAAATCGAATTTTTATGCGTGAAACCCCAGGCTCGGTAGCAAGATGAATAGCTGTAGAGATAGATAGGCCCCCAGGGGTCACTGCAGTTGTCGTAGTTGTCATCACATTTCTAGGTTAAATATTTATATTTAATAATTAATTAATAATAAAATAAGTTTCTATACGACAGCACGACAACTACGACAACTAGACTTTAAGGTGGACGCTCCTTATCATAGATTGCAGGATTAACCTCATAGACTAATCCTTTATTATGGGCTCTTGAGGTGCCTTGTTTTTCACGAAGATAACCATAATCGACAAGTAGAGAGATAATCGCAGTTGCGTTTTCCTTCTTGTTCATATACTTGCACATTCTTGAAGCTTCCCTGAACGAGATTTCATTTGTTTTTGTTGCTTTTAACTTTTCGAGGAAATTAAGTGCTTGTTTTTTAGTGGTGTTATCATCCATAAAGTCAAAGGCGAATCTTGCGTGTTCAAGAAAGTAGTTACCAAGTTTTATGGCACTTTCCATATCTTCCTTTTGGACTATCCATTCAGCTGAATCATCAGTTGATGGAGTGTATAGAAATGCATCATATTTGATATTTCTTGCCCTAGTGATTAGTGCAGATATTCTTAAGATATTTCCAACAAGTTTACCTGCCCATCCACCGATATCCTTTAGGTCAGTTATAAGCCTAGATTCAAACTCCTCGTAATAATCCTTTAATAAGGAATAGGCATCGTTCGATAGCGTTATGTATGTTGTGGAAGATTTAGGTTCCTTTAGTATTTCGTGGATTAAATCACTGAACCTTTTCTTGTTATCAAAGTTGATAGGCTTGGTCTCAAACCTTCTTGAACCGACTAGCGATTTAGGAACGGAATATAGGAACCTTGCCGATAAGCCTCGTCCTGTAAATGTTCCATTATTAACCACACTTTCAAGTACCTTCGGTTGTACTGTAAGAAGTATTGTTAATCTTGGATTCTTCACATAAAGCGATGGTCTGCCAATACGACTAACCTTGATGAAATCGCCCGAGTATCCTTTTAGGAAAATGTCGATATTTGGAAAGTTGGTATAACTTCCTGAAATGATATCAAATATTCCACCTTCACTAGATACTAAAGCAATACATCCTTCTTGGCTTTCTATCTCATTCGTTAGACTTTCTGAAGTTACGTCATCTAGAGTGAGAGATATAGGTTTGATGACCTTATGAGTAGAATATTTTCTAAATGCTTCATCATATTCATCTTTAGTAATCTTTCCGTTTTCATAGTCCTTAGTGGCTTTCTTGTACCTTTTTTCTAGGGAAGTATGTTCCTCTTGACTTTTTAAAACATCGATTGAATGATGTTCATTGTATTCGGCCTCAAAGGACTGAATTACTTTAATGATTTGGTTGAATACAGCTGACTTTCTATCACTTGGCTCAGCAACAATCATGCAGTAAAGTGATAATTGTTCTTCCCAGTCAGATTTACCTATAATCTTATATCTAGGTTGCATAGCAATTGACATAAGAGCAAGTGAAGCAACACCTGCCATATCGATAGGAGTTTGTGTGGATTCGGCTACATCGGATACATAATTCTTTAAAACATCAGGTAATGCATCAATAGGAAATGCAGGTAGAACCACTTCATTCAAAGGTACTAGCTTGTCCCAGGAATCATTATTATATTCATCTGGTGGTATATAATCCCTTTGTGCTTTTATTACTTCGTAATACTTAAGAGCAGATTTCCATATGGTGTTTAGTTCATCATTTTCTAGAGGTGGAGAACATCTAGTTGATGCTTCACGATATTTATCTAATGATTCATTACATAATCCATATCTAGTAAGTAATTTTAAAGCAATAGAGTAAATCGTTTTATTACGACTTCCTTCTGATATGGCCTCACCTAATTCAGCAAATTTAGCTTCATCATCATATTCCTTAATAAAATCAGTAAGAGTCCTAGTTCCATCGATATAATCAACTTTAGGCTCTGCAGTACCAAATAGAAATCTAGCAGAATCTAATGCTTGTCCATCAACAAAAGGAAATATGGAGTAGACCTTTTCCTTCAAAGCCCTATACTCTTTAGCGTCCTTTACCTTATCAATAGGAAAGATGATGTGAAACTTTGGTCTAGCAGGCTTATCGTTTTTAATTTTCATATGATTCCTACTGTATTGAATGTAGATAGGAACATCACTGAAGAAAGATGATACCTTATTGGGGGTCATCCAATCATCAGGATTCTCACTATGATCATTATCGATATCAAAGACTATTGCATCAGCATATAGGAAGTCATCTATAGAACGATGATTATTCTTATATACTGCACATGCGTAATCCTTTAAAATTACTTTCTTGAAATCCTCAAGTGATTCAACAATCACAGGATTTAAGTATTTTGATTTCTTAGCGTCTTGATAATAATTAGACGGCGTTAATGTGATTTTAAATTTCATAACATTTTATTTACCTCGCTTCTTTGAGTAGTGCGGAATAATTGACTGGCCAGTGCATTAATCCTTATAAATGTTCTTTAACGACTGCATTTATTAAAAAGTCAATTCTTGTTCCTTCAGGAGATAATGGCAGTGAATAAATAATCTGCCAAAAATTTTTGAAACTTTTTATCTTCCTTAGTATCCCTTGGACATAAATATCGTTTTTGGCCGAAAAATATTTAACTTTTTTCTTCCTCAAGTCTTAGGACCGATTTTTTGACTTAAAGTTCGGGATTTTTAAAATCTTTTTTTACCCTCATATCTAAGGCGGCACTTTTTGGCCGAATGTTTGACTTTTTGAAAAGAAATTTATCTTTTCTAGTAGTTGGATGAAGAAAAGCTGCTTTATACATAAAAAAGAAAAAATCTCTGAAAAGAATCAGAGACTAATTTGAGAAAATTATGGAAAAATTTTGGACTAATAATGTCGAACAATAGACAATTTGAGAAAAAAGTGATACAATTTAGATAAGTTTTTGATATTCCTATAGGAGGTCATCTATGGATTACAAAGTGATGGTAAAGAAGTTGAGAAATAAAATGTTTTTAACACAGTCAGAATTTGCAAAAGAGCTAGGTGTTTCTATTGCTTCTGTTGCAAGATGGGAAACTGGTGAAAATGAACCTACAATGAAAATTAAAAGAAGATTGAATGATTTGTTTATTAAATATAAATTGGTGGAGGAATAATAATGAGCAATATTAAAATGTTAACAGAAGATGAAGTAAGAGATTCTGCAAAAATAATATTAGGATTTGATGCACAAGAAACTGATGTAAAGCAAGGTACAGGACAAATTACAACTTTTAAAGAACTTGGTTTTAATTGTAATTTAAATAATCATAAACCTGATGGATGGTATTTACCTAATGATAGAACAAAAGTTGCTATTGTACTAGAAACAAAATCAGAAAAACAATCCCTAGAAAATCAAAAGTGGGTAGATGAGCTGCTTGTTAATATTGATATTGTAGGAACTAAATATAAGGAAGTTGTTGGAATTCTTTATAATGGAATAGAACAACGTGTTTTTTTGAATAAAGATGAAATAATAAAGAAGCCTAAAGAATTACAAAACAAAGATTTTTATTTAGATTTATTCACAAACAAACCAATTGATACACAGCAGATTTACTTGACTACAAAAAAAATAAATGATTTACTTCATTTTAAATTTGGAGTTAATGATTATTATGATCGTATGGTGTTTACTGCCTGTGCTTTAGTTGGAAAAAGGTATGGTGCGTGGCTTGATAAAGGAAGAGATTATACAACTTTACATAATTCAATTCTAAATACTCTTTCAAAGTCATTAGATACAGCAATTAAACAAAATGAAAAATTAAAAATACTCCTTGAAATGTATTCAAAGGTTCAAATGAATATTACTACAAATCAAGATGCCATTGATGAGTTTATCGATTGCGTTGAAACGATTTCTGATTTGATTAATTCAAAACATTGGAATGGTGAAGATGTAATGGGAATCTTTTTTAATGAATTTAATAGATATAAAGGAAAGTCTGAAAATGGTCAAATTTTTACCCCGGGACATGTGACATCTTTAATGTATAGAATTTCTGATGTTAATATGGATGATAGAGTTTTGGATGCTGCATGCGGTAGCGGTGCCTTTTTGACAAAATCAATGTCAAATATGATATATGAAGCAGGAGGATTTGGCACTTTAAAAGCAAAAAAAATTATGTCCGAACAGTTATATGGTATTGAAATAGATAAAAGAGTTTATTCATTAGCATGTGCTAATATGCTTATTCATAAAGATGGAAAAACAAATTTAGAGCAATTGGATAGTACTACTCAAGAAGCAGCTGACTGGATAAAGTCAAAAAAAATAACAAAAGTATTGATGAATCCTCCTTATGAGAGAAAATATCATCCCGAAATTATAATTAAAAATGTACTAGATAACTGTACGAAAGGAACTATAGCAACGTTCTTACTTCCTGATAAGAAGCTTGAAAAATTTAGTAAAAAATGGCAAAAAAGTGTTCTTTCAAAACATAGATTACTGAAAGTTATTAAATTACCTGAAAAGACATTTGATGAGGGAGTTGTTGTTTCTATATTCATGTTTGAATGTCATAAACCTCAAAACAATGAAGAAGTATTTACGTGTTACATTCAAGAAGACGGTTTAGAAAGAGTAAAAAATCAAGGTCGACAAGATGTTAATAATAAGTGGCAAGAAATAGAAAATAAATGGGTAGAAATTATAAAAAAACAAACGGGTGACACTACAATTAAATGGATTAATCCAAATGAGTGTTTGAGTTATCAAAAAGATGAAAGACCTTTTACAGTATCTGAAGAAGATTTTATTCAAGGAATGATGAAGTATTTGATGTACAAAGAAAACATCGATGAAAAAGAACTGTCCGAAACATTAGTTAATAAAGTAATGTATTCGAGTTTAATAAAAAAAGATGAAAAAAATAATTCGGTCACTATCAATTTGCAAGGTGGTGAACATGATGAATAAGTTTGATATTTCTTCTTGGGGTGAGTTTAAAGTGAAGGATTTATTCGATATACATCCAACCAAAGCTTATGATATGAATAATTCTCAATTATTAAATGGGGGCGATAACCCTGTATTAGCTAATTCGCGATATAATAATGGTGTTGGGGGTTATTCTACAATGGATAATACTGAAACTGGAAATATGATTACATTTAGCGATACAGTTGATGCCAATACTATCTTTTATCAGGATAATCCTTTCATTGGTTATTCTCATGTTCAGGGATTATATGAAAAAGGTAAATACAAAGGAAAGTGGACAAAAAATGCACTATTGTTTTTTATGATTATCTTTAAACAAGCTGCAAAAACAAAAGGATTTAATTATGATGTTAAATTTAGAAGAGATGTCGCATTAGAGTTAAGTGTATATTTACCAATAGATAAAGATGGTGACCCAGATTGGTCTTTTATGGAGAATTATATAGTAACCATTGAAAATAAAGCCCAAAGGAAAGTTGATACTCTTAGAAATATTGAAGGAAATCAAACTGTGATTGATACTACTAAATGGAAAAGATTTTGTTTATACGATGAAAGATTATTTATTATTGATAGTGGAAATAAATTAGATAAATCAAAAATGACTTCTACTAACCCTAAGATAAATTTTGTTGGTCGTAGTAGTGTAAATAATGGGGTAACAGGGATTGTTGATTCTATTGAAGGAGAGAAAGCATATAAGAGTGGGAATATGACTTTAGCATTAGGTGGTGAACATTTAGGATCTTGTTTTGTACAAGAAAAAGATTTTTACACAAGTCAAAATGTTAATGTTCTTATTCCAAGGAATGAAATGTCTCTCAATGTGAAATTATTTATTTCATTTATTATATATAGAGAAAGCAGGACATACTATAAAGCGTTTGAAGATGAATTAAATAGGCATATTAAGACTGATTTTTCTATTTTACTTCCTGTCGATCAAGATGGTAACCCTGATTGGAAATATATGGAAAAATGTGTTGAAAACATTCAAACATCGTCACAATCAAAAATTGATTCTTTCAAAACTTTATTATTACAAAATAATTACTCAACGAACTGCTAACTCTTGAATAATGTTTTCTTCTTTACTATTGTTCAAATAATGTCACTTTCAAGTTTTTGATACTTGAGTTATGACATCAATAATAGAGTAGAAAACCAAACTCAAAAGCATCTTGTTTATGTTTGTATTGCATATATTTCACTAGAACTTAGAGTTAATATAAATTATTAAGTCTCTATTCAGCAGGTAGATAATTATAATCAATGAACCAATTAATAAAAAAAGGAGTACAATAAATGAGTAAATTGGTAATAGAATTACAAAAAGATATTATTGAAAACAAAACGGATACAATTTCAATATTGAGAAAAGCAAAACTTATAGCCACAAAGTTAAATTTGATTGATTTCAAGCAATGGATTGATTATGAACTTAATGGATATGAGAATTATGTGTTAATCAGCATTTTATTTACTAATTATATTAATATAAATAATCAAAA
>CAMEJG010000060.1 GCA_945919465.1 uncultured Anaeroplasma sp.
GTTTGATACCGTTATATATATTCTCGGCATAATATTTAACTCCGCATAAGGTGGACCTTTATCGCCTTTATTATCAAACATTATGTTAAACCTACTAGACAAGGAACTTGAGGCAAGAGGATTACATTTTACTAGATACGCTGATGACACAATTATATTAGTTAAAAGTGAAAAAGCAGCGAATAGAGTAATGATATCTATCACAGATTTTATCGAAAGAAAACTAGGTTTAAAGGTTAACGCTACTAAAACAAAGGTATGTAAGCCTAATGATTTGAAATATTTAGGTTTTGGCTTTTACAAATCTTCAAAGTGGGAATGTATTCCTCATCGAGATAGCAAAATGAAATTTCAAAGAACGCTAAAGAGCCTAACAAAACGTAGTGAAAGCATTTCTCTAGACACACGCTTTGAAAGATTAAACTGGACTATCCGTGGTTGGGTTAACTACTTTAGAATATCTAAAATGAAAACATTCCTAACAAAAATAGATGAGCATTTACGTACAAGAATAAGAATGATTATTTGGAAGCAATGGAAGAAACCAAAGACACAAGAAGATAATCTTGTAAAATGTGGTTATTCTAGAGGTGAAGCTAGAGGATTAGCAAATTGTAGAAAAGGATATATGTTTATAGCACATTCTAAAATTTTACAAAATGCGATATCTAAAACTAGACTTGCAAAACCAAATAAAAAGAAAGAACGAAGAGGATTAGTCTTCGCTCTAGATTATTATTTAGCTTGAATTTAAACTTATGAATTGAACCGCCCATTGCCGAACGGCACGATGTGGTGGTGTGAGAGGGGATGAAGAATAAGTGTTGAAAAAATATTTATTTTTCTACTCTACTCGATTATAAAAAATTTCAAATTGATAATTCTATTCAAATGATTTTTCTGATTATATTTTATTTATATTAAGATATTATTTGACTGCGAAACAAATAATATCTTATTTTTCGATATAAATCTTTGTAATAATTTGAAATAGAAGCTGAAATATATTATAATTTACTAGAAAATAAATAGATTAGGAGAATTATATGAAAATCCAAGAGTTTATTAGAATAAAAGAAAATGAAGCAATAGACTATGAAAAAGAAGAAAGTGCAGTAGTGTTACTTTTAGAACATGTATTAGGTCTTGAAACTCAAGCTTTATATCTAAAAATGAATGATGAAATTACAAATGAAGAAATAAATAAATTTAATGAGTTATGGAATAAGTATTTAAATGAGAATAAACCCATTCAATATTTAATAGGGACAAGCTGTTTTTATGGTTATGATTTTATTGTTACTCCTGATGTTTTAATTCCAAGATATGAAACTGAAGAATTAGTAGAAAACATCTTATATCGTTATGATGAATATTTTGATAAAAAGGATGTTGATGTTTGCGATCTAGCAACAGGCTCAGGTTGTATCGCAATAGCCCTAGCTAAAGAAGAAAAGCATATGCATGTTGTCGCAACAGATATTTCAAAAGAAGCATTAAAGGTAGCTAAAATGAATAATGAAAAATTTAATGCTGGTGTTACCTTTCTTACTGGCGATATGCTAGAACCACTAAAGGGAAGAAAGTTTGATATTTTTGTTTCTAATCCTCCATATATTCCTGATAATGAAGAGGTAATGTCTTTAGTTAAGGATAACGAACCTAATATTGCATTATTTGGTGGTAGTGATGGCATGAAGTTTTATCGTATTATTCTAAAAAATGTTAAGAATTATTTAAAGAAAAAGGCTATTATAGCCTTTGAGCATGGTTATGATAAAAAAGAAGAGATGATTAAGCTTGCTAATACTTATTTTCCTAATTCTAAAGTAGAAGTAATAAAGGATTTAGAAGGTAAAGATAGAATGACATTTATTTATGTGGGTGATTTTAAATGGCAAGAGTAATAATTTTTCCTACTGATACAGTATATGGAATAGGCACTAAAATATTTGATATAGAAGGAATAGAAAAGATATATAAAATAAAGAATAGACCTTATAATAAACCCTTAGCTTGTTTATGCTATGATATTAATCAAATAAATAGTATTGCATATATTAATGATTCTGCTATAAAATTAATAAATAAATTTTTACCAGGTCCTTTAACTTTAATATTAAATGCTAAAGAAGAAGTAACTAATAAAATAGGCTATAAAACAATAGGAATAAGAATTCCTAATCATAAATTAGCTTTAGAAATATTAAAAGAAAATGGACCCATGCTTACAACCTCTGTAAATGATTCAGGAAAAAAACCTCTAAATGAATATGAAGAGATTGTTGAAAAATATAATAATATAGTTGATAAAATATATTATTCTAGCGAAGAATCTAGTAATTTATCATCTACTGTAGTTTCTATTATAGATGATGTGAAAATATTAAGAATTGGTAGTATTACAGAAGAAGAAATAAATAAAATATTAAATGAATAAATAACCCCTAAGTGGTAAATAATACCCTTGGGGGTATTTTTTATGCGAAAACTAATATTATCTTTTATAATTATTTTATTTTTAGCAGTTTATTTTATTAATTCTAATAGTGATAAAGAAATTAGAGTAAGAATAATACCTAATAGTGATAGATTAGAAGATAAAGAACTAAAGAATGAAGTGAAAAAAATAACTATTGGATATTTAGCATCATTAGAAAGAAAAGACTATAATAAAACTATAGAAGAAATTAATAATAGTATAGATAAATTAGAATATGTATTAAGGGATTATGATGCTAAAGTTAGCTTTGATTATCATACCCTTTATAATAAAACATATAATGATAATGCAATCAAAGATGAAGAAGCGTATACCTTATACATAATTTTAGGAGAAGGAAAAGGAAGTAATTGGTGGGGGACTATTTACCCTGAATTTCTTGAAATTTCTAGTGAGGAGGAAATTAAATATAAAAGCTTCTTTTATGAATTATTTACTAAAGGAGAAATAAAATGAGTATTTCTGTAATTAGAAATAATGATATTAATTTATTAAAAATCTTTTTAGAATGTATTCCCTCTATTAAGGATATTAAAGAGGAGGTCTTATTAAATTCAATTGTTATTGTTGATAATAATAATATCGTAGGAAATATTTCTATAGAACTTTATGATAAAAAAGGATTAATTAGATATTTTGTATTTAGAAAAAGTATCAATAGTAATTATTTAACTAAAATGATAGAAGAATTAATTATATTAGCTAAAGAACTAAAATTAAATGAAATAATTTGTATAGCAGATAATAATGATGTAATAGAGTTATTTAGAGGTTTAGGCTTTAATGTAATAAATAAAAATATATATTTTGATGAAGAACTATATAAAATTTCAAATAATGTTAATTCATCATATTTATCATATAATGTAAAATAATTATATAAAAATAATAAATTATTTAAAATTATTGTAAAATAAACCTCCTTTTTGTATAATAATAATAGATTACTACGGAGGTTTTTTATGTACGATATAATTAATAAATACATTGATAAGCTAATGACATCAAGTCCAGACATGCCACTTTGGAATATAGAATCTATAAGACATGGGAAAAAGCCTGCTTGGAACTATATTGATGGCTGTATGATGAGCTCATTAATAGAAATGTATAAGACTACAAAGGATGAAAAATATATTAATTTTGTTAAGAGCTTTGTAGATTATTATGTATTTGAGGATGGTACTATTCGTGGTTATGAACCTGAAAAGTATTCAACAGATGATGTGTGTGAATCAAGAATATTATTTGATTTATATGAATTAACTAATGATGAAAAATATAGTAAGGCTATAGAATTAACATATACACAGGTTAAGTCTCATCCAAGAACAAAGGAAGGAAACTTTTGGCATAAGAAGGTTTATCCTAATCAAGTTTGGTTAGATGGCTTATATATGATGCAGCCATTCTATACTAGATATCAAACTTTAAGAAATAAAAAGGATTATCAGGATATCATTAATCAATTTCAAAATGTTAGAAAGCTAATGTTTGATGAAAAAGCTAAATTATATTATCATGGTTATGATAGCTCAAGAGAAATGTTTTGGGCAGATAAAAAAACTGGATTATCTAAAAACTTCTGGTTAAGAAGTATTGGTTGGTTTACAGTTGGCTTAGTAGATGTATTAGGCTACATGGATGAACAAATGTATGATGAATATCATACTATTATGTCACTATTAAAAGAATCAATTGATGGTATTTTATTATATCAGGATAAGGATTCTAAAATGTTCTGGCAAGTACCAAATTTCCCTAATAGAGAAGGTAATTATTTAGAAACATCAGGATCTTCTATGATTGCGTATGCAATTTTAAAGGGTGTTAGATTAAATGTATTACCAGAAAGATACAAAGAAATTGGTCTTGGTATTTTTGATGGAATTTGCAAAAAATATTTATCAATTAATGAAGATGGAGATTTGAATTTGGGTGGAATTTGCTTAGTTGCTGGATTAGGACCAGAAAATAATTTACGTCGTGATGGTAGCTATGAGTATTATATTTCTGAACCAATAGTAGAAAATGATGCTAAAGGTGTAGGACCATTAATTATGGCCTATACTGAGGTTATAAAGGCAAATCAAGAATAGAAAAAAAACTGAAGATTGCATTCTTCAGTTTTTTTCTATTCAAATGATAAACCAGGATTTATTGGCTCCTTATCTGAAATTTTCATTCCTTTATATCCCTTTTTATATAAAGAAATTAAGAATATTATAAGGAATATTAATGATAATATACCAATTAATACATTAGATATTCCCATTGAAATACCTGCTGCCTGATATCCGAGTCCAGCTTCATGACAAATTACAAGAGATATAATTCTAATACCTATTCTTGAAAAGTTTAATATACTAGATAAAAAGGTTTTTCCATAACCATATAATAACCCTAATAATGCACTAGTTAAGCCTAATGATGGAATAGAAATACAATCATAAACAAATATTTCTTTTACATAATTACTCATCTTATCACTGCCACTTTTATTAAATAAATTAGTTAAGGAATCTAAGAAAATAAATCTTACTAATATAAATCCAATTATTGATATTATCGCAACTACAATTAATGTTCTTACAAATACCTTAATTGTTCTTTTTAGATTTTTGTTTCCAATATTTTGGCTAACAATGGTACTTTCTCCATCCTCAAATACACTAGTAGTACTTGTTACTAATCCAGATAAATTATTTGAAATACCTAAAGCTCCAGTAATTAATCCATCTGTCGCAACTTCATAATATAATCCACATAATGCATTTACTATCGCTTTACCTAAACTCATAACAAATTTACCTAAGAAAATAGGAATAGATAATTTTAATATTGGAATAACAAATTCTTTTTTTGGTTTCATATCATTAATAGATAATTGTAGTAAATTACCATTTTTAAACATTGTTATTAAACCAAAAACGAATAAGAAGGCTTGACCTATTATTGTAGCTATTTCTAAAAATATAATTTTATCTACATTAAAAACAAAAATAAAGATTACATTCATTATAAGTTTAATTATTAATACTCCAATATTAAGCCATAATATTTTTTTACTATTACCTTTAATTTTTTCAAGACCAATAAAAATATTATTTATAGCTACTAATATTAATTCAATTAAAATTAATTCGAAATACATTATAGTATCAAATGAGATAATAGGAACTTGAGCTATTTCTAATACAAAGCTTGCAAGAGGAGCTAATATTAGTATTAATGCTAATGATACTAAAATACTAATAAACATCATATTGGAGGCAACTTTTTTAGCTTTATTTATATCTCCACTACCATAATATCTAGATACTAATACTGCACCACCACCGGCGATACCAGCACCAAAAGCAGAAATCATTGATTTTATTTGGCTGATTACCGCTACATTAGAAATGTTAATAGAGCCTGTATCTGTAGCTTGATTTTTTATGAAAGAAGCCATCATAGAGTCTATTAAGGAATAAAAGCTATTAAAAAATCCATATAATGCTAAAGGAAAACAAATCATTATTATAGTAGATATTATATTACCATTTAATATTTGATATCGTTTTTTCTTTTCTTTAGCTAAAGCTTTTTTTTCTTTAGCTTCCTTTTTAGAATATAAAGAATAAAAGCTAATAATATTTTCTAATAATAATATTTCATTAGTTAATTTTTCATATTGGTAATTATAAAATCTATTTTTCTTTAATTTTTCTAGTTTCTCTTTATTTTTCTTTAATTTTTTTTGATAATATGCTATTTCCTTTATATTTTCCTCTTGATATGACATGATAGACCTCCATATGCGATAATATTGTAGTACTATATTAAAAAAATAAAAGGAAAAATTAGCACAAAATGAAAAAAATCAACATTAAAAAATTATGAATTTCTTATAAAAAATTATTTATTTATTTCTATTTTTATGCTATTATATATATGGTAATAAGCGATGTTTAATTTGAATATTTTTTTCTTATTATATGCAAAAAAATCAGACTTTTTTGAATTTTTGTTTAATAGAAGGTGATATTATAGTCAAGGGAATATTATGACTTTTTTTAAGAATATTAAATATTAAATAAAGGAGCTATAAAATGATTTCAACAAAGGAATTTAGTATTGATAATACTGGTAGTATAGATGTAACTAATAAGCTTCAAGAGATAATAGATTATGCAAGTGATAAAAAAGAAATGCTTAAAATTGAAGCTGGTATATATTTAGTTTCAGCAATATATTTAAAATCTAATTTAAAATTATATTTTTGTGATGGAGCAATACTTAAGGGTATAGCTGATGAGTCATTATATCCTTTAATAAAAACAAGAGTAGCTGGTATTGATATGCCATGGTACCCTGCAATATTAAATATTATTGATGCTTCAAATGTCCATATTTATGGAAAAGGAGAAGTATTAGGAGCTGGCGAATATTGGTATCAAAAATATTGGGGAATAGATCAAAAAGGTGGCATGCGTAAGGTTTATGATGAAAACAATTTGCGTTGGGCTTGTGATTATGAATGTAAGAGAGTTAGAAATATTTTAATTTCTAATTCTAATAATATTATTATTAATGGAATCAGATCGAAAGATTCAGGCTTTTGGAATATTCATATTTTATATTCAAACCACATTATTATTAATAATTCATATGTTTATTCAGAATCGTTAAACGGTCCATCAACAGATGGAATTGATATAGATTCTTCTAATAATGTTTTAATTGATAAATGTGTTACTTATTGTAATGATGATAATATTGTTATTAAATCTGGTAGAGATAGTGATGGTATAAAAAGAGGTATACCTTCTAAAAATATTATTATTAGAAATTGTAAAATTAATCAAGGATATGGTATTACTATTGGTAGTGAGGTATCAGGTGGAATAGAAAATATTCATATTCATGATATTGAATTTAATGGAAGTGATTGTGGATTTAGAATTAAATCATCAGTAGCTAGAAAAGGATATATTAAAAGAGTAGAGTTTAATAATATTAAAATGACTAATGTTAAATATCCAATTAATATTAATCTTGATTGGAATCCAGAATATTGTAAATGTGAAATACCAAAGGATTCAAAAATAAAAATTAGTACTAGTCTAATGCCGTTATTAGATAATTATAACCAATCATTTTCTAATACAATAGTTGATGATTTATATTTACATGATATTAATTCTAATATAACAAATGATTATGATTCATTTTCTAGAGCATTTACTATTTTAGGCTTTAATGATGAAAAAATAAAAAATATTAGAATGAGCAATATAAATATAATAGCTCATGAATATGGTCATATTAATAATGTTCGAGATATTAAAATGAATAATGTTAAACTTTCAATATTGTCCTGTAATGATCCAAGGCATGATAGCTTTGATAATAGATAAATATTAAGATAGGTAAAATAATGCCTATCTTTTTCATGTGTGCCGGGCACGGCACTAATCTTACTGGTGAAAGTCCAGTCACGGGTAT
>CAMEJG010000061.1 GCA_945919465.1 uncultured Anaeroplasma sp.
TTAATTATGTTCAGAAAATATTAGCAGCTAATAATTAATAATAAAGAGGTATAAGCAATAATATTATAAAATGCTTATACCTTTTTAGATTTGAATAAGGCTACATATTGTGGTAATATAATAGTAGAGGCATACTCTAAAATGTTACAATCATCAAAGAACATTAAAGAATATAAAAACTCTTCATATCAAATCATAAAGGAGGCTGCATTAAGTATGGGTGATTATCTAGATAGAAATAATACATTATCAATGGCACTAAGAGAATTACTTAGTGAGCTAGATTATAACACTGATATGCATGAAGCAGAAACTAGAGGTAAAGCTGAAGGAGAAACTAAAAAAACTCGTGAATTAGTAATGAAAATATTTAAAAAAGGAAAATCAGCAGAAGAGATTGCGGATTTATTTGATTTAGATATTAATTATGTTCAGAAAATATTAGCAGCTAAAAATTAATAATAAAGAGGTATAAGTAATAATATTATAAAATGCTTATACCTTTTTTTTTAAAAAAATACTTAGCAATATTATTATGCTAAGTATATCTAAAATCTAATTAATATTTAAATAATCTATTAATATTTTTTTAACTTCATCAAACGAGGTTTGCCTATTGCATAAATCCTTTATTTTAGCACTACCAGGTTTACCTTTTAAATACCAAGCAACATGACTTCGCATTTCAAGCATTGCTAAATGCTCGCCCTTTAAATCTAGTAACAAAGCATATTGTTCTAAAATAGTATTATATATTTCTAAATTACTAGGCTTTTCAATAATCCTATTATTATTAAAATATTCATTTAGTTCTCTAAAAATAAAGGGATTTCCTAAGGCTCCTCTTGCGATAGCTACTGCATCACATCCAGTAAATTCAAGCATTTCCTTAGCTGTTTTTATATCTATTACATCTCCATTACCAATAACAGGAATGCTAACAGTCTCCTTAACTGCTTTTATATAGCTCCAATCAGCTTTTCCAGTATACATTTGACTACGAGTTCTACCATGAACTGTAATCGCGCTAGCTCCAGCCTTTTCAATCATTTTGGCATTTTCTACACAGTTAATATTATCAAAATCCCAACCAATTCGAATTTTTACTGTTACAGGCTTACTTACTGCCTTAACAACATTAGATACAATATCATAAACCTTATTAGGATCTAATAATAAAGAAGCTCCTGCCCCTGATTTTTTAGCAACCTTATTAACAGGACATCCCATATTAATGTCAATAATATCAGCGTCACTATATTTATCAATATAAATTGCTGCATTAACTAATGACTCAATATCAGCGCCAAATATTTGCATACTAATAGGATGTTCAAATGAATTTACCTTAGTCATACTTATAGTCTTAGTATTTTTAAAGCCTAAAGCTTTATCACTAACCATTTCTGCCATAACAAGTCCTGCATTCATTTTTTTACATATTATTCTAAATGCTTCATTTGTCACTCCTGCCATAGGAGCTAAAACAAATTGATTAGGAATTGTAACATCTCTAATTTTCCATTCCATAGATTTCCTCTAATATAATCTTTAATTTTTCAGTAGGTAGTCCAATGATATTATTTAATGAGCCTTCAATATGATCAATTAATGTCCCACCAATACCTTGAATAGCATAGCTTCCAGCTTTTCCAAAACATTCACCTGTAGAAATATAACCTATAATTTCATCATCAGATAGATTCTTAAAATATACATTAGATACCTCTACAAAATTATAATGATAGTCTTTATAAATAACTCCAACACCACTCATTACCTGATGTTTTTTTCCATTTAATGCTTTTAGCATTTTAAATGCATCATCTTTATTTTTAGGTTTACCAAATATTTCATTATCTAAAACTACAATAGTGTCACATCCAATTAAGATACTACCATAATCATCCATTTCATTTACACTAGCCTTTAATAGTCCTAATCTTTTTACATTTTCAAATGGAGATAGATTAGTATCAATTTTTTCATCTATATTCATAGCTTTAATTTCAAAGCTATAACCCATTTTGCTTAATAATTCTTTTCTTCTTGGACTTTCACTTTTAAGAATAATATTCATAAATAATCACCAAAGCGTATTATAACAAAACAACAACTAAATTTCTACAATTTTTGATTTAAAATAAATATTCTAATTCATTTATAATATGACAAGATATTGTTTTTAATTATATTAAAATATTATTGGTGGTAAAATGAAAAAAATAATAATAGAAATATTAAGATTATCTTTTTATATATCTTCTTTAATATTTTTTGATAATAATATAATAGTAACATCTATATCATTATTATTAATATTATATTCTTATGATTTAAAAAGAATGCTTATTCCATTTATAATATTAATAATATTCGTAGAACCTATTTCAAAAATAATAATAATATCATTTGTTTTATTATACTTACTATTCAATAAAATAATAAAAAGAAGAAGATATTATTCATTAATAATATTCTTTTCAAGTTTATTATTAATTGGAATAGTAGCCTCAATATTAAATGAATTTACTATTGCTAATTTATATCAATATCTATTAGTATTAATTTTTTATTTAGTAGCCAATTTAAATATTAAATATTATAAAAATACAGCTGTAATTATCAATCCAACTATATTTCATTTAATAATATCATTATATTATTTAACTATAATTACAATATATAATCCTAATGCTTTTTTATATTCTTATTTTATTTTATCTGAATATTTATTATTTAATAATTTATATATTCTATTATTATTTTCATATACATTTTCTTTATATTTAATAATTTATAAAATAATAAATATAGAATTGATTTACAATCAAATTTATTCAGTATTCCCAATATTATATTATTTTAATATTGATTATAATCATATAAGCTTTATCTATTTTATTATACTAATTCCTTTATTATATATTCCTTTATTGTTAAATAAAAGAAATAATATTGAATACCATTCTATTGATAAAATACTATTTGTATTAGATGATTATTCTAAGCTTTTGAATGAAGAACTCATTAATATAGAAACTTTAAAAAAAATAAAAAAAGAAAGACTTTATGAAATATCTAATACTATTTGTAATAAATGTAATAGAAATTCTCCCTGTAAAATAAATGAAAATAAAAGAATAGCATTTATATCAAATGCTATAACAAATAATGATAATAATAATTATTTATGTCCTCATTATGAATCCTTTTATTTACCTGAATCTGAAATAAAATCAAATAGCCATACTAAAAATTATATTTCTAAATTGAAGGAAGAATTAGAAGGAAGATATCATCAAGAAATATTTAAAACAAAAGAATATAATAAATTAATAAATATTTTATCATTTTATTCAATTGATATCGTATCTATTAAAAGCTTAAGTATTAGTTCTTTATATTTAGAAATAGAAATTGAAAATAATAAATTATCAAAAGATTATTTATTATTAATAATTCAACCAATATTTAAAGTACCAATATCAATAGGATTAAAGGATAATATATTATACATTTATAAACAACCTAAATGTAAAATAGAATTTTCTCATAAAATATTATCAAAAAATGGTAATTATTTATCAGGAGATAATTATTTCATAAAAAGATTTTCAAATGAAGAAATGCTATTTGCGTTAAGCGATGGAATGGGTAGTGGGCATAAAGCTTATCAAGAATCTACTCATACACTTAACCTATTAAAACGTATTATTGAATATAACCTTTCAATTGAAACAACCCTAGATTTACTCGGCTATATTTCAGAAATTAGATGTGATTATGATTCTTATGCTACATTAGATGTGTTGAAACTAAATTTAGCTACTATGCAGTTATATTTATATAAAATAGGTTCAACTACTACCTATTTAATTAGAGGAAATGATATTTATTCTTATGAAAATCATACTCTTCCTTTAAATTTAGATACTTCATCATCAAGCTATAATATAGAATTTTTTCATAATGATATTATATTATTAATGTCAGATGGTATTGCAGATTTTATTACTAAAGAAAAGCTATTTAATATATCATATAATAATACTCCAGATATTATTATAGATAATATTATTAAATATATAGAAAAAAAAGAGGGCAATATCCTTAAGGATGATGCCTCAATTATAGTAATAAAAGTAATTTAATTATTTAAATTTTCTAATAATAAATTATACCAATCAATATTTTCTCTTTTAATTGAAATAACATTATTATTTTTTAACAAACAATGCTTAGAATGACCACTAAAGCATTCTTCACCTAATTCATTTTTAATAATATAATCAAATTCAAATTTAACAGGAGTCAAATTACTCATAGTAATAATAACTTCAATATTTTCATCAAAATGTATAGCTCTTTTATACTTACATTCTATTTCTAATACTGGAGATACAATACCTATATCCTCAAGATATTTATAGGATAAACCAATATTATCTAAATAATAAATTCTTGCTTCTTCTAAATATTTTAAATAATTTGCATGATGAATTACTCTCATTTGATCAGTTTCATGGTAATATGTTTTTCTTTTATATATCATTTTTTTCTCCTATTATAAAATAAATTTTTTTGCATATAATCAAATGGTGATTATATGGAAAATGAATTAATAATTTTATATGAAAATAAACTAATTATTAATAATGTAACCAAGCTAATAGAATATAATTCAAAAAATATAAAATTAGAAATTAATAAAATTAATTATATTATTCTTGGTAATAATATTCTATTAGAAAATGTTTATAATAACAATACTAAAATAGAAATTAGTGGTGAAATATTTTCTATTTCAAGAAATCATAAAATTAATAATAAATCATTTATTAAAAGAGTTTTTAGCTAATGAAATCCTTATTAGAACTATTATATTTATTATTATTTTTATATTTAGGTTCAGTTACATATATTTTATTTTCATTAATATTTTATCATCAAAAAAGATTTCTTATAATTAAAAATATAATATTTTTTCTTCTAATAGGAATATTATGGATTTATATATCAAATAAATATTTCATAAGTTATAATTATTTCTATTTTATCTCTTTTATTATTGGAACAATATTATCAAAATATTTTTTTGAAGAATCATTAATAAAATTTAATAAGTTAATTAGTTATTTTTTAATAGAATTTAACTATTATATTAAATTACTAATTATACCTCCAATAATATATAAAATTAAATGTTATAGATATAATAGATTAATATTAAAAAAATATCCTTATCTTAAAAAAAGAAGCAAAGACTTATTTTAAATTAGTATAGCGTTTTATATAATCTTGATTTTGATATAGTTTATATGCTATAATTATCAAGAATATTAGGAGGTTCTTATGGGTAATTTAACAGAACAAGAAATAATTAGAAGAAATAAATTAGATAGATATAAGGAACTAGGCATTGACCCTTTTGGTCAAGCATTTGATGTTAAAAATAAAAGTACAGAAATAAAGGAAAAATATAAAGGTTTAACAGAAGAAGAATTACAACAAATGAATATAACTGTATCAGTTGCAGGTAGAATTATGTTCATTCGTAAAATGGGTAAAGCTTCATTTTTCTCAATCCAAGATAGAGAAGGAAAAATCCAAATTTATATTCGTAAGGATGTAGTAGGTGATGAACAGTATGACCTATTCAAGCTTGCGGATATTGGTGATATTGTTGGAATTGAGGGTACTGTAATGGTAACTCAAACTGGTGAAGTAACTATCAAATGTGAGAAGTATACACATTTAGTTAAGGCTTTACGTCCATTGCCAGAAAAATATCATGGATTACAGGATGTTGAAGAAAGATATCGTAGAAGATATTTAGATTTAATAATGAATGAGGATTCAAAAAGAGTAGCAATATTAAGACCTCGTATTATTAGAGCTATGCAAGAATATTTTGATAATGAAGGATTTATTGAAGTTGAAACCCCAGTATTACAAAATATTCAAGGAGGAGCTACTGCTCGTCCATTTATAACTCATCATAACGCTCTAGATTCTAATTTCTATTTACGTATCGCAACAGAATTACATTTGAAAAGATTATTAGTTGGTGGACTTGAAAGAGTATACGAGATTGGTCGTATTTTCCGTAATGAAGGTATGGATAAGACTCATAATCCTGAATTTACTACAGTAGAATTATATCAAGCTTATGGTAATTTAAATAGTATGATGGATTTAAATGAAGGTGTAATTCGTTATATAGCTAATAAAGTAATTGGTAAAGAGTTATTTAATAATCCTTTTGATCCTGAGGGTGAAAAAATAGATATTTCTAAACCATTTAGAAGAGTTACAATGTGTGAGCTTATTAAAGAAAAAACAGGTGTAGATTTCAAAAATAATAATTATTCTTTAGAAGATGCAATTGAATTAGCTAAGAAGCATAATGTGCCAGTTGAGAAGCATTTTACGGTTGGACATATTATTAATGCTTTCTTTGAAGTATATTGTGAAGAAACTTTAATTCAACCTACATTCTTATGTGGTCATCCAATAGAGATTTCTCCTTTAACAAAAAAAGATCCTAATGATCCAAGATTTGTAGAGAGATTTGAATTATTTATAGCTGGTAAGGAATTTTCTAATGCTTATACAGAATTAAATGATCCAATTGATCAAAAAGAGCGTTTTGAGGAACAATTAAGAGAAAAAGCCGCAGGAAATGATGAAGCAAATGAAATGGATGTTGATTTCGTTGAATCATTAGAATATGGTATGCCTCCTGCAGGTGGAATTGGTATTGGAGTTGACCGTTTAGTTATTTTCTTAACAGAGTCAACTACTATTCGTGATGTAATTCTTTTCCCTCAAATGAAGACTAGATAATATGGATATTTTTGAAGATTATTTAAATTGGAAATATGAAAATCATGAATTGATCCATGATTTAGTAAAATCTAGAAGTAATACTATTTCTAGATTTACTCATGTTATTTCTGTTGTTGATTATTTATATGATAAAAAACAAAAGGTGGCATTATCTGAAGATGAAATATTAATATTCTCTACAGGATATGATTATATTTTTGATCAATTTGAAATGATTAAATCTATTTTAGATTTGAAATTTAATAAAAATATAGAAGAAATGGAAAAGTATTCTAAAACTATTAATTTACTTTTATATATTACTGAATTTCAAGGTGAAATAGCTAATGATAATAGAATTAAAAATCAAATAAATCAATTAAATTCATTGTATGATAGAATAAATCAAAAGCTAGATAATAAAATAAATGCAGATGAAGAAGATTTTATTTTATTAAATGATATTACATTCAATATCTTTGAAAAAAATGGAATAGAAATTCATACTGTTGATTCAATATTTTATGATATAGCAGTTGAATATGATTTAGTAAATGATAATGATGATGATACTTATAATGAAATATTAAATAAATTAATTAAAAAAAATAGAAAAAAAGCATCATAAATTTATTTGTGTTTTTAGTTTTAATTATATTGTATTATTCTCGTCAATAAAATTATAAAGATTCGTTTTAAACTGAGGTACATACCTAAGAATTTAAGACTATTTAAAAAGATTATATATCTGCCTTCAAATTGAGGCAGATATATAGTCTTTTTTTTCTACTAGCCACCTGCAAGTAAATCCGTTGAATCGAGTGCTACAGAAAAATTAAAAATACTTTATGTATAATTGCTATTTTTTATATTCTATACTTTGCGTATTATGTATAATAATTTAAAAAAATATTTTGCGCATTGTTGTTCATAAGCTTATAATTAAAGTGTGGATGGTGATTTTCAATGAAATTAAAAAGGAAAATATATGAAAAACTATTGGAGTGGAAAGAAAAATATAGTAATAATTATGCTTTATTAATAGAAGGTGCAAGACGTATTGGCAAAT
>CAMEJG010000062.1 GCA_945919465.1 uncultured Anaeroplasma sp.
TCCATTCCTTCATATTTTCCAGCCATTTGATTCATAGTACCATCATCATTCATACAAAGTGGCATAGCTAAATGATGTCTTAATCCAACCTGATAGTCATTAGGGTCATGAGCTGGTGTACATTTAACGCATCCAGTACCAAATTCCTTATCAACATATTCATCTGTTATAACTGGTATTTTAGTATTTGTTCCTGGAATATATACCATTTTACCTACTATATCTTTGAATCTATCATCATCTGGATGAACCATTATTGCTTGATCAGCAAACATTGTTTCAGGACGAGTTGTGGCAATTAATACATAACCACTTCCATCAACAAATGGATATTTAAAATAATAGAAGGCTCCTTCATCATCCTGGTGAATAACTTCAATATTAGATAATGCAGTTTTGGCCTCAGGATCCCAATTGATGATTCTTTCTCCTTGATAAATATAGCCTTTATTATAAAGAGTTATAAATACATGATTTACAGCTTTATTTAGTCCCTCATCAAGTGTGAATCTTTCTTTTGTATAATCAAGTGATAATCCTAATGCAGCCCACTGAGCACGTATAAATTCTGCATATTCAGTTTTCCACTTCCAAGCCTCTTTTAGAAATTCTTCTCTTCCTAAATCATATCTAGATATACCTTTTTCTTTTAATTTAGCATCTACCTTAGCTTGTGTGGCAATACCTGCATGGTCCATTCCAGGAAGCCATAAGGCATCATAGCCTTGCATTCTTTTTCTTCTAATAATAATATCCTGTAAAGTAGTATCCCAGCTATGTCCTAAATGTAATTTACCAGTTACATTTGGTGGTGGAATTACTATTGTAAAGGGTTCCTTTGATAAATCCCCAGCTTCAAAGAAGCCTCCCTTTAACCAAAAATCATATTTTCCATTTTCAACTTCTTTAAAATCATATTTTGGTTTTAATTCTTTCATAATACATCTTCCTTTCATAATCTTCTCTTGTCATTGAATAAAAGTCAGCATCAACTAATCTTCCATCAAATAAGGTTTTATATTTACATAATCTTCCATCATAATTAAAGCCACATTTTTCAATGACTCGCTTTGATTGATAATTATCAGTATGATGTCCAACCTCAATAATTTCACACTTAGTCTTATTAAATAAATAATCTATAACTAGATTAACAGCCTCAACCATTATCCCTAAGCCCCAATATTGTTCATCTAATGAAAAGCCAATTGATCTTGCATATTTATATTTCCTTAAGCATTCTTCATAAATAGAAATCGTACCCATGAATTTATTATCTTCTAATGATGCGATAGAAAAAACATTCTTATTAAGGATATAACCAGATAATACTTTTCTTGCGATATCTTGATTAGGAAATGGCTTCCACCCAGCATTAGGACCAATATTGGGATTACTTCCAAAACTATAAAATTCATCAAAATCCTTAAATGTTAGATCTCTAATTATTATTCTTTTACCAACTAAACGCATAAAAAAAAGTCCTTTAGAATAAAATTCTAAGGACGATTTATCGCGGTACCACCTTAGTTCCATATATAAATATATGACCCTCATTAATCTGTAACGTAGATATACGAGTTTAGCTACTAAGCTCACTAAACCAGCTCCATGACTACTTCTATAGCTAAGCTTAAATACTTTCACCAGCCGTATTCTCTCTAAAAGCTATTACTATATACTCCTTCACTTCAAGGCTTTGTAATAATTTTATTATTATTTTAATTTAATGTCAATAAAATTATAATAAATCCTTTTTAGATTCATCAAAATTATATGTAAATATACCAGAAAGTGGATCATTATTAATAATACGAGTTAATGCATGACCAAAAATCTCTCCAACTGATAATACAGTTATCTTTGGAATTCTTTTATTTTGAGCTAAAGGAATAGTATTTGTAATAATTAATTCCTTTAAACAAGATTCATTAATCAAATCAACAGCGTTATTTGTTAATAACCCATGGGTACAACAAGCATAAATATCACCAGCACCATTTTCCTTTAGAGCTTCTGCTGCATGAGTCATAGTTAATCCTGTTTCGCACATATCATCAACTATTATACAGGTTTTATTCTTGACATCACCAATAATATTCATAACATCAGTTTTATTCATTTCACTAAATCTTTTATCAATTATCGCAATAGGAGCATTTAAATGCTTACCATATTCTCTAGCTCTTGTTGTACCATTATGGTCTGGTGAAACAATTACTACATCTTTAAGATTTTTCATTTGTAGGTAGCTTGCAAAAATTGGAATTGATAATAAATTATCCACTGGGCAATTAAAGAAACCTTGAGTTTGAGTTGAATGAATATCCATATATACAACTCTTGATGCCCCACTTTTTTCTAGCATGTCAGCTATTAATTTAGAAGTAATTGGCATACGACTTCTTGATTTTTTGTCACTTCTTGAATAACCATAATATGGAATAACTACACTAATTGATTTTGCTGAGGCACGCTTTAAGGCATCACACATAATTAATAATTCCATTAGATTATCATTTACTGGTGGACAAGTAGATTGAATGACAAAACAATCAGCACCACGAACAGTTTCATTAATTTGAACGTTTACCTCCCCATCAGCAAATCTTTTCATTTCACAGCTAGATAGCTCCATATTCATAGCTTTAGCTATTTCTAATGCTAATTCATAATTAGAAGATAAAGAAAATAACATAACTCTTTCTTGCATAATAAATCCCTCTTTTATATAATATTTATTTTTATTGATAAATGAAATTGATAATATAATTTAATTTCATTTAATAATAAATCAAAATCACAATCCGGAAATGAATCTATTTCCATTTTTTGATAATAATAGATTTTCCAATATTTTAAGGTTTCACTTTTATGATTACTACAATTATTACATAAACTGCCACCTAATCTTGGATTAAAATCAATTAAATTAGTATTTTTACAATTAATACATTCCTTTAATATTGGATTTACACCAAATGCATATAATAGCTTAATTAATATTATAGATAATATTTTCTTTTCATTTTTATCCTTTAATAAGCTTATATATTTACTAACCATTGGATAAATTAAATTATGTGGTGAATCACTAGGAATTAATTTTAAAATATTTAATATATTTGATAATGCATTAATTTTATTAATATTAGTAGTTAAATCAAATAAAGTATCCTTTAAATGATATTCTATTAGGGTAGGTAGATTATTATTAGTCATAACAAATGAAACAATATTGCCAGTAGTAATAAAGCCTAAATCGCCACCCTTTATTTTTTTAGCCTTTAAAGCTTTTACACTAATATTACCAATATTAGTATATAAATATACTATTTTTGAGGCTTCTTTATAATCAATTGAGGATAATATGATTCCTTCAATTTCATTATTCATTAAATATTTTCCTCACCATAGCCTAAATTTCTTAAATCATTTGGTCTATCCTTCCAGTCCTTTTTAACCTTTACCCATAAATCAAGATGAATCTTTCTCATATCTAATAAATGTTTAATATCTGGAATTGATTTTTCCTTAATTGATTTAATCATATCACCATTATGACCAATAATTATCTTCTTTTGAGAATCTCTTTCGACATAAATGGTTGCGAAAATATCTAAATATTCAGGATTATCCTCATTATTTTTCATTAAATCTACAGTAACTGCAATGCTATGAGGAACCTCTTCTTTTGTAGCATTTAAAATCTTTTCTCTAATAAGCTCACTAATTAAAAATTTCTCATTATGATCAGATATCATCTCATCCGGATAATATTTAGGACCAAATGGTAGTACAGTTTTAATTGCTTCAAATAGCTTATCAACATTAATATCATTTAGTACTGAAATAGGAAATACTCCACTAAATGGATATAAATCAATATATTTAGAAATTGTTAAATCAATATCATTAAATTTTTTTAATTGATCGACCTTATTTATTACAAGAAATACTGGAATTCTGGCATTTTTAAGATTAGAAAGAATAATTTCATCTCCCTTTAATACCTTTTTTACAGGAGTAGTCATAAAAATAACCGCATCAACTCCTCTAACAGAATCATATGAGGCATTAACCATTCTTTCTTGTAATAATGTTTTAGGCTTATGAATACCTGGAGTATCTGTAAATGCGATTTGATAGTCATCAGTAGTAACAATACCTAAAATTTTATTTCTAGTAGTTTGAGGCTTATCACTCATTATTGCTACTTTTTTGCCTACAACCTTGTTTAAGAAGGTTGATTTTCCTACATTAGGTCTACCTATTATCGCAACAAAGCCAGATTTATATGTATCAAATTGCATTATAAATCCCCCTCATTAAATTGATAAGGTAATAAATCTTTAACAGTATATTCTAAATAATCTTTATTTAGATTAGCTAAAATAACTGGTGTATCTAAATTTAATAATTCACACATAACCTGTCTACAAGCACCACATGGAGAAATAGGTCTTTCTGTTTGACCTACTATTGCAAAGAATAAAACATCATCCTTATTGTAGCCCTCACTAATCATTTTAAATAGTAAAGTACGCTCAGCACAATTTGATAATCCATATGATGCATTTTCTATATTACACCCATGAAGATATTTACCATTTTTTAATAATAATGCTGCACCAACTTTAAATTTTGAATAGGGAGAATAGGAATAAGCTCTTGCTTTTATAGCCTCATCAATTAATTTATGAATTACTTCCTTCTCTATCATCGTAAAATCCCCGCCTTAGATAGAATCTCATCTTGTTTAGAAAACATAATTTCTTCTTCTTCTTTTGTTTGATGATCAAATCCACATAAATGTAAATAACCATGCACAGCTAAAAATGCTATTTCTCTTGTATTAGAATGTCCATATTCTATAGCCTGTTGATAAGCTCTTTTTACACAAATAAAGACATCTCCTAATTCATTAGTCATATCATTATTAGGATCATCACAATTAGCAAATGAAATAACATCAGTAACTCTATCGATATTTCTAAATTCTTTATTTAATCTTTGTATTTCTTCTTCAGTAGTAAATATAAGATTAAATTCTTTTTTTAGATTAATATCTTTAAATATTTTTTTTATTATCTTTTCATATTCTCTTAATTTTAAATCAGTTTGATTAAATATATTAACCTTCATATTAACTTTCGCTTTG
Organism: uncultured Anaeroplasma sp.; assembly: GCA_945919465.1. Lineage (GTDB taxonomy): Bacteria > Bacillota_I > Bacilli_A > Acholeplasmatales > Anaeroplasmataceae > Anaeroplasma. The sequence goes on from CAMEJG010000062.1 coordinate 5,162, forward strand.
CTTAATAAATTGAGCAAGCTGCTTTTCCTCTCTTTCCTTAAGACTGCCAAATAGCGCCATATTTTCAATCATAAGCTTAACAATCTTTTCAAGTGTAGAGGATTGAGAATAATCCGCAACACAAACATAATTAATTCTATTATCTGTAACTAATTGACTAACTCTATCCTTACAACCAGATGGATATAATGCTATTGCCTTTCCGCCCTTTTCTCTTATTAGCTTCATACAAGGAATATCAGTTAATCCATCACCAATATAAATCATATTTTTATAATCTATTCTACGTGATGACATATGCTTATTTAAGCTATTATCATCTCTTACATCTAAAATTCCCTTAGATATTCTAAAAATAAATTGAGTTTTTTGAGTATAATTGATACTCATTGCAGGCCAAATAGCTTCCTTTGTCTTATCATCATATAAGAAATTACAGCCATAAATTTTCTTAAAATATTTATGTATATCAGTACCTTCAATAATTTCAGTAATACCTGATGAAACAATATAATGCTCAACATTCACATTAATAGATTGTCCAAAAGCATTAATTCTATCAAACCAAGTATTAACTCCTCTATATAATGTAATATTCTTACCACATTCATTTAAATATTCTCTTGTAAGCTTAATATTCTTTTCCTTACATTTAATAACCATCATATACATATATGCAAGAATTCGATCCATTTCATGTAATTCAGTTAGGTCACTAGTATCACCCCAAAATTCATCAGGAGTAATACCTAAATTCTTAATGAAGTCAAATTCCTGCATATCTGTTGTAGATAAGGTTTTATCAAAGTCATATATCAGTGCGATAGTAGGCTTAGCCATAATAATTACCTCCTATTCAGTATAGGTTAATACTGAAATTTCTCTATTTAATCTTCTTAATTCCTTTATAGTATAATTAAGCATTTCAGTATAGAATTTATTATTTTCTTTATTATTAATAAATTCACTTCTCATATTTAAAGCATCACTAATACTAATAGGCTCATTATTATCATTTAATAGCTCTATTTGATATTTTTCTTTTAATTCATCAATACTATGGCCTGATTTAGCTTCAATATAAGAAACTAAATCATCTATATCATAAACAATACTTTCTAAAGAATCATAATCAGTTAAAGCTTCATATATTGAATCTAAATATGAATTGAAATCTTCATTTAATTCTATTGTATTATAATCAGGATCATCCTTAAACTTTGTATATATTTTATATATATAAATCCAATAAGGACAACCATCTAATTGTGAAATAAATCCATCAATAACCTTTCTTCTTTTATTAATAATAGTTTCTAATATTGTTGAATAGGTTTCATGTCTAATATATCCATTTCGATCCTGGGTTTCATATTTTCCTAATATATCATCAAATATACTAAAGGAGTATTGCTTAGCTAAAGCTCCAGTACCATAGCATTCTAAATTACAAACAACCTCAATATAATAATAACAATAATCATTTTTTTCATAATTGTTAATATTTTTAATAGTTAAAGTAGCGTTCTCTAAATATAAGGTTTTAACTAAAAATGAAGAAATAAATTGTCCTTTAGTATAAATATTATATTTTAAGATTAAATAATCAGAATCACTTTCTAAATAATTACCAATTACAGTTTTAGATTCACTTGATAATTCAATAGTAATATCCTCTAGTGGTTTTCTATTGTATAATGCAACAAGTATTTCATCTCTATCAAATAAAATCGGAATATCTAAATCTCTAAGACTTAATTCTCCCTTTTCAACAAGCTCAAATTGAGAATCAATATATTTACTCTTAGAATTGATATATTCATTTGTTAATGAATCCTTATCTCCTAATAATGCCATAGGTAATACTGCACATTTATTATTAGTTTTAAATTTTGGTTTTTTCATATTACTATGATTTACAAAATCCTCAATTGATTTTCTTATTGGAGTACCTAAAAAGGCATTAGTACCAATATTTCTAATTGATCTAGGTAAATCAATAGTCTCAATTGGAGATGAAATAAAGGCCCAATCCTCTATTGTTTCTACTCCCTCATCTAAATCAACTTTTTTTAACTTATTACAGGATGAAAAGGCATATTCTCCAATTACCTTAACTGAACCTGGAATCTTTACAGACATGATATTATTATTTCCTGAAAAAGCATTTTCTTTTATTAAGCATACCTGTTTACCATCAATTATTGAAGGAATTACTAAATCAACTTCATCCTTTGAAGCACCTGTAATTACTATCATATTTTCTAAAGCTTCATATTCTATCATAGAAACCTCCTATTAGTGCACGTTTATTTAATTTTACTATTTTTTACTAATTTTTTCAACATTTTGAGTAATTAACTTCATTATTTTGTTGAAAAGAAAAGAGCTTCTACATATTAATACTGGTTCTTACGCTTGATAGGGTATAGGACTAGTAAAATTTAATAAATTAAATATA
>CAMEJG010000063.1 GCA_945919465.1 uncultured Anaeroplasma sp.
AAAAAGCTTTTTGATTATTCTAGTTCTATACCCTATCAAGCGTAAGAACCTTAATACTGTAGGAGCTCTAAAAATATTAAATATTATCTAATTCTTCTTTATAATTTGGTTCTAATTTATTAATAATTTTAATAGAACCAAAGCCTCCAATAGAAAATAATAATCCAAAAATAATTTTTCTAATTCCTTCTAAATTATTTATAGTTAAATATTCTATTATTGTTATTTCCATTTTATTAGAAATATAAAACAATGAAAATATAACAAATCCTAAAACAATTATAAAATTAGATATACCTAATATAATATTAAATTTCTTTCCTCTTGGAAGCTTTAAAAGCTTATAAGTTAATCCTAACAATAATACAGATAATGCCAGTAATACTGTAATATAATTATTATTAAATATCATAAATAATAATGAAGGAATAATACCAATAATAATCATAATTATACCAGCTAAGGTTAATAAAATATTTTTTAAATTTAATTTATTATTGTCATTAACAATTTTTTTAATATTTTCTTTATATTCTAATAAACAATTATCATGTATTGGAAGAGATATATCAATAAATGATTTATATTCTGCTATATTATTACAAATAGGACATAATTTCATTGGGGTATAGCCATCATCCTTTAATGTCTTAACTGCATTAATCATTTGAGCTTTTATTTTATTTAATACCTCAATATTGTTTTTATTACCATCCTCTAAGGTAACAATTAAAATATTTTTTTTATTATTGAATTTTCCAATGCTACATACATTTCCAAATACATTTTCTTCAATTCTTTTTATTTCATTTTTAGTAACCTCTTCATTAAGAGGAATATAAAATGCTGGTATTTTATATAATAAATAATTCCAATATTTTAAATATATTCTATATCCATCTATATCTAAAATATAGCTATTATTATCCTTTTTAAAGCCTAATTTCTCACTATATTCTTCTATTTTCATAATAAATTCCCTTCAATTTTCTAAATAATTTATTAAATTATAGCATAATAGAAATTTATATTAAATATCTTATATAGTAATTTTAATACATTTTTATTTTATATAATTTATTTGTATATTTTTTAATAATTAGTGGTATAATTACCATAAAGTGGTGATGAAATTGAAAAATAAAATTAAATCCTTATTATTAATTTTTATTTTATTGGTAGCATTATCAAGCTGTAGACTCCCTAGTATTTCAATAATGAATAAAAATAATGATTACGTCTCATTTGATACTATTAATTCACTTGAAGAAACTGCCGCACTAGGCCATGTGAGAATCACCCTATCAAAAAATACTCCCTTAGGTGGAGATATTACAATGGGTAGTGGAACTATAGTATATGAGGATTTAGAATACTATTATTTATTAACAAATAATCATGTTGTATATTATGAAGGAGATACTAGAAGCTTATTATATAAGGTTACTGATGCTTATATGAATACTTATTATGCGAAACTAATAAAAAAATCAGTTGATTATGATTTAGCTTATTTAAGAATAGCAAAAGGAGATACTAAGCTTCATGTGTTTGAATTTGAATCTGAAGTAAATATTAATGATATTTGTATTGCCATAGGCGATCCTAAAGGTCAAAGTAGAGTATACACAATAGGAAGAATTAGTGAATTATCACCATTTAATCCAATTGAGGATGAAGAATCATTAAAAAGATCAAATGTTAAATTTGATGTTTATACTCATTCAGCTAAAATAAATAATGGTTCTTCTGGAGGAGCCTTATTAAATGAAAAATTAAAGCTTATAGGTATTAATTTTGCCTCTGCGATAGGTTCTCAATCTGAAGAATTTATTAAAGGCTATGCAATACCTATAACAAAAGCTATAGAATTTATTAATGAAAAATGAGCTAGCAAAATGCTAGCTTATTTTAATAAATAATCATTTTCAAATATATGATGATATTGTTCTTTATATTTTTTATAAATATATTTTTTAATTTTAAAAAAATCTACACTTCTTCTATTTAAATCATGACAATCACTAGCTACAAAATCTACTAAACTATTTTTTAATAAATATTTTATTATTTTTTTAGTATTAGAATAATTAAAGCTTGATGCATTAATTTGAATTAAGGCTCCTTCTTTTTTTATTTTTAGATAATCCTCATTATTTAAATAACTATATCTTTCAATATGAGCAATAATAGGAATATAGCCTTTAAGCCTAATAGAATATACTATATCAATAATATCTGTATTTTGTGAGGTTGAAAATTCTATTAATATATATTTTGAATTATTTAGTGTTAATAGCTTACCATTTTCTAAATCATTTAAAAATCCTTTATAGTAATATATTTCACTACCTAAATATAATTCTATATCTAAATTAATTTTATTTTTAAATTCATTAAATTTTTCAATTAATAATTCTTTATTTAAATTTAAATAATTTTGATGAGGAGTACAAATAACCTTATTTACTCCATTTTCTACTTCGAGCTCTAATAGCTTACAAGAAGTATCAAAATCACTACTTCCATCATCGACATTTGGTAATATATGAGTATGTATATCAATCATAAGAATTCCTCCTAAAATAATTATAGTTTGAAATTCTAAAATATACAAGATTACAATTTAGAAAATTGAAAATAATAGAAATATTAAATAACCGAATCCTACTAATATTCCTAAAAATAAGATTATCATTGAAATAAAAATAGCGATAATTGGCGCTTTTGGAATTTTATTGTCATACATAGAAAACACCTCAATCCTATTTTATGTAGAATTAAGGTGTTTTATACAATAGATTATAATAATTATAGCTATTATCATAATTATTATCTTTTTTATAAAAATACATTACAATTAATAAATATAAGGTATAGTGGATATTAAAATAAGTGACATCAAATAAACCATATATTCCTGGAATTATAAAAAATACAATTAATAATAATCCATATTTTTTATCATCATATACATGATAATACTTATCAACTAAATGTACTGAAAAAGATAATACTAGGCTCACTCCACCCATCCATAGCATTTCAAGGAATGTTGAATGAGCAAAAAGGAAATGCTTGCCGCCTTCAATATTCCATAATGAATTTGATACTATTCCAATTCCAAATAAAGGATTTTCTTTATAATGCTCTATTATAAAGTTATAAATAGGTAATCTGCCATTTAAGCTTGATAATCTATTATTAAATAGTGAATTAAGAAAATCAGTAACTAAATTAGGAGAAATACATAAAAATATTAGAATATAGATAATAAACAACATAAAGCCTGTAGAATGATTGAAAATATTTTTTTTATGATGATTTTTATAAACTAAATAAATAAAATATATTGTTATTAATGGAACTGTTACTAATATTGCACCTCTAGATATCGTTTCAAATAATGCTAATAAATTCATATAAAATATTAATGAGAAATATAAGCTTTTATTTTTAAAAGAAAAAAATAACATAAATGGCATTGCCATTTGAAGTATTATAGCAACAGTATTAGGACTACCAATACCTAAATGAAGATTTTTTCCTATATAAAATTGACTAATTCCTTGATCAAAGGTAATCATAGATACTAATATTTCATAAAAAATTAGGATTACTACATTAGAAAAATAATAAGCTAAATCCTCTAAATTTGACTTTGTTGATGCTGAAAAATAATTTAGTAATATTATTGCCATTATAATTAAAAAACCAACTAAAAATGGCATAAACCAGTAATATTCAACTAAAAAATCAGGATTGTATTCTTTAACCCCTAATCCCGCAAGAGCTATACCAAGTCCAAAAATAATAGTTGATTTCGTATAATGATGAGGCTTTATTTTAGGCTTAAATCTAAATAAATTAATAATTAATCCTAATATTGTTAATAAAAATACATTTATTAATAAAAACATATTATCATAATTAGTAAAACCCATTTCATCAATTAAAAAAACATTCATAAAAAATGAAATACCATATAAGGTATTTTCAAATATAGATAAATAAGCTAAAATAATTACTCCATATATAAGCATACCTATTTTATAAATAAGTAATGCACTATCTGGAGTATATTTTTTAGTTAAAAAATAGATGGTGAAAAATAATATTGAAATTAATAATAATATCAAAGTATGTATTTTTATATTATATTTCTTTATCATTTTTTCACCATCCTTTTTTTATAATTTGAATTTTTTTAGGTTACTCTCCTCATTATGATTAATGAAATTATCCATTATATCATAATCATAGACAATAAAATCAGTTCCTGTCTTTTCATAAATGACTACTAATCCCCAAGCTGTTGTAAGACATGGATGATATAATTCATTGTCTGATTTTGTAATATAATCAGATTCATTCTTCATCTTATATGGAAGTACTCCTAAGGCTAGCTCAAAGGCATTCCATCTTTCATGTTCTAAATAAGCTAAGACATCTTTAGAAGCAAATTCATTACTACCCTTTAACATTTCAATATATTTTTCTATACTATATTCTTCATTATTAGGGTTATATCTTTTAATGAATTCTTCTTTTTTTATATCAAATTTATCAAAGCCTAATAATGATAATTTAAATGGAATTGAGGCGATAGAATATAAATTAGATTGTTGTTTTATTCTAGATAAATTTGCCCATTCTATTCTAGGGTTTAGCTTTGTATTATCTTTATAGATTAGATTTTCTTTCTTTGCTGCCTTATATATATTATCTCTAACTACATAATCATATGATAATATTTCATTACTACCAAATTTAATAACATTATTATTTGTTGTAAAATCTAAATCTTCACTTATTCTAGTAAAATAATAATTATGTGAATTTAAGATATTATCAAGGGATAAAGATAATTTAGATGCATGATATGCATTTAAATAATCAGAATCTAACGAAATAAAGAAATAATTAACAACCTTTTTACCTTTTTTAGTTAATTCATAAATAATATCATAAATATTAGAATAAATATTAGGCCCATTAAAATCAGTATTTAAATTCATATGAATATGAGAATAATAATCATCAGGTAAATTATTATATAATCCCTTATATTTATCTTTTTGATATTTTAATATTCCAAAGCTTAATTCATTATGACTTATTTCATTATGATTATCATAAATATATACCTCTGGTCTAATTGCTTCTAATATATATTTATCATTACTTTTCTTTTTTCTAATAAATTGAGTATTGATTAAATTATCTCTAATTAAGGCACTATTTATTTTTCCTAAGCCAATTGAAAAGAAATTAACAACTATATCTTCATCTACTGTACAATCATTATTAAGATATTGTTTTGGCATATATTTAGCTAAATTATTTTCAAAAATAAATTTATATGATATTAAATCATATTTATTGAAGAATCTAATTAATCCTTCTGTAATATTTTTTTGTTTTTTAGGATCAGCTTCATCTTTAATATAAAGCTTATTCATTACATATTCTTCTATAAATGGCTTTTGAAGCTCATCAAGAGAGAAAATAAATTCAATATTGTCTAAAATATCTTTATGCTTAGTAAGAATAACCTCTAATATATAATCCTTTGTCCATTCAAATAAATCTAATAATTCTTTATCACTACGCTTGAAAAATATTACATGATATTTTTTATTCTTAAAAAATAATAATTTATTTAATAATTTAAAATATTCTTTCTTAGAATTATATTTTTCAACCTTATATTTAGTTTTTTTCTCATCTAAAAATATTTTTTCATCCTTTAAGGATTTATTAGGATCATATTGTAAGATGCAACAATTTTTATGTTCTTTAGTTTTTATTTCATTTGTCAAATATATTTTAGCCTCATCATCTAGTCCCATAATATAATTTATTTCTTTAGAAAATATAACTTTTCTTCTCATATTATTTATTACTGATTTTGCTAGTAATATAGTTAAACCAAAGGTAATTATTATTGAAGAAATAATTAAAACTAAATAATCTAATAATAATATAATTTCACCTTTATTAGTTAAAAATGTTATCATTTCTTCATTTACTTCAAAAGCTAAAAGCTTAATTGCAGGAGAAAATGAATAAGCTAAATTATAATACCAATTTGTTTTACTATTCATTAATAGATTAATAAAAAATATTACAAATATTGAAATTATTATTAAGCAAGGATATGCAATAGTAGTTTTAATAGAAAAATTTCTATATTTTATAAAATTATAAATTATATAAGAAAGTAAACCAATTTCTAATATTAATAGAATTATATATAAAAATATCATTTTAGTCTCCTATTTTTCTTTTTGTTTTAAGTAATGCTAGATTTTTATCTCTATTAAATGAAATATTATTATGTTTAATAATAATTAAGTCATATAATAATTGATTATTATCTTCATCTTTAAAGTCGATATATTCATCAATATATTCTTTTATTGATTCATTTATATCTTTACTATCAGCAATAACAATTACATTCTTATTATTTGCCTTTAATGAAGCTAATCTATCTATTTCTTTTTTAGTATATTCTTCTTCTTTTAATAAATATACAATTATTAATTCAGATACTGATGCAGATAATAATAAATCATCATCTAAATTTGAATAAGAAATATGATTGAATTTATCTTCTAAAAATTCATCCTCACTAGAATTAACTAATAATATTGAATTATATAACTTATCAAAATTATAATAATCTAATAAGAAGCTAAATTTAGCAAATATAGATTCAATTATAGAAATATATCTATATATATTTATAATTAATTGAGAAATGCCATCATAAATAAAAGATTTAGATAATTCTTTATCATATGAAAAGAAAGAATTTCTTTTTTTAATTATATTAAGATATGAGGTTATTTCATTATGATATTTTTTCAATTCCTCATTAAAGATAATATTATAAATTATTGAATCATCAGAGATAGTTATTAAACAATCATCAAAATATAATGTTAGATTTATTTGATTCATTAATGAAGAATTTCTAAATTTTAAGGTAAGCTTATTATCATTATTATATTTTTCTACATAAAAATAATCTAATAATGATTTTCTAATACTAAAAATATCTAAGCCTTCATCTTCTTCATCATCATAAGAATCATCAATTTCTTTAAAAATGTCATCAAAACTTATATCATTAAGAAAATCATCTTTTTCTTCTTTTTCAACATCAATAATATTATTACTTAATAAATCATTATTTAATAAATCATTATTTAATATTTCTTTTATGATAAAGGTATTTTCATCCGTTCAACAAAACCTATAAAACTCTATAATACTATAGTTTTTTGTTTGCTTCCTTATTCAATGAGCCCTGTTTTGCAATAAAACAGTTGGTATTTACTCTCCTAAGGCGTTAATTTC
>CAMEJG010000064.1 GCA_945919465.1 uncultured Anaeroplasma sp.
AAAAAGCTTTTTGATTATTCTAGTTCTATACCCTATCAAGCGTAAGAACCTTAATTAAACTGGAGTAAATTATTAAATTACTTTATATTTGCAACACGTACAGTGTCTCTTGCAATCATAACCTCTTCATTTGTAGGAATGATATAAAGCTTAATCTTAGAATCAGGTGTAGAAATTAATCTTTCATCTGAGAAAGTATCATTTAGTTTTTCATCAATCTTAACACCTAAAACACCTAATCTATTAGCAATATTTAAACGTAAATGCTTTAAATTCTCGCCCATACCAGCTGTAAATGCAATAACATCACAGCCACCCATATATACATAATATGCAGCAATATAATCAACAATTCTCTTAGCTTGAACATCGAATGTTAATTTACATCTATGATCGCCCTCATTCATGCCTTGAGTAACATCACGAGCATCATTAGAACGTCCTGACATACCTAAATATCCTGACTTCTTATTTAAAATAGTAACAACCTCTTGTGCTGTCTTGTTTTCCTTTTCACAAATGTAAGAAACTACAGTTGGGTCTAAATTACCAGAACGAGTTCCCATAGGAATACCCTCAAGTGGAGTTAATCCCATTGAAGTATCAACACATTTTCCACCCTTAACAGCAGAAATAGAAGCACCATTACCTAAATGGCATACAATAGTCTTAGTTTCCTCAAGTGGCTTACCAATTAATTGAGCAGCACGTTGAGAAACATATTTATGAGATGTACCATGAGCACCATATTTACGAATACCATACTTTTCATACCACTCATATGGAGTTGCATACATATAAGCCTCTTCAGGCATTGTTTGATGGAATACTGTATCAAAAACAACTACTTGTGGAACATTTGGTAATGCATGTTGGAAAGCCTTAATACCAATAATATGAGCTGGGTTATGTAAAGGAGCTAAATCCTTTAATTCATCAATCTTTGCGATAACCTCATCATCAACTAATGCAGAATCCTTAAAATATTCTCCACCTTGTACTACACGATGACCAACACCTGAAATTTCATCTAATGATTTAACAATACCCTTAGATACTAAAGTTTCAAGTAATAAAGCAACACCCTCAGCATGAGTAGGTAATACAGGATGTGTTTCTTCCTTTTTTCCATTATATTTAATAGTGAAAATACCTTCAGCTAATCCAATTCTTTCCATTACTCCTGATGTAATTACTGTTTCTTCTGGCATCTCTAATAATTGAAATTTAATTGAAGAGCTACCAGCATTTACTGCCATAATCTTTGCCATTTTAAATTCCTCACTTATTTATTATTATAATTATTTTTCTCAAACCACGCTTCAATATCAATTAAAGATTCATTAAATGCTTTAACATCTGTAAAGCTAGGTAGTTTGACCATAAAACATTTCTTGTCCTTCAATAATCTCTTTTGAAGAACGATGATTAATTTAGGCTTAGTGCTTTTAAACATCTCATCTGGAAGCTCAATTAAGCCTAAAATAGACATATCAGATAATAAACTATCTTTAAATTTCTTATTCTTATCATAAGAAAAGAAATCATTTTCTACCATACCAAGCATTAAACCATCTTCCTTAAGCATATCTTTATAATGTAATATAGCTTGATATGGAAAATAATTATCTGTATCCTCCCAATGAGGCATATCAAATACTACTACATTCATATTGCCAATACTTAAGTTTAAGGTATCCTCTAGATATATTTCTACATTAGTAGATAATAAATCTGCAGTCAATGCAGTAATTTTAGTCATCCAAACATTATTATCACATGCAAATAAATCTGGGGTTATTTCTAAATGATTAGAAATAGTTAATAATAAATTTCCAGTTCCACATAAAGGATCTAATATTGCAAGCTTTTCATTTTTAAATACCTTAGTTATTAAATAAGTAAATAAAATACCTATTGTATCTGGAGTAGTATTTCCATTTGGAATTTTCATTTCCTTAAAGCCTCTTAATACAATAGCTTGCATAGCCTTACGAACATCCTCAACACTAAAATCTATATCCTTTATAGTATCATAGATCTTTTGAAGAGGCTCAGCATCCTCAGGGTTTTCAAAATCTGTTAATATTTCTCCTGAAAGGATATTATTAACTGTCATTTCAATAAGCTCAAAATAAGGTTTATGAAATTTTTCATATAAATAATTATTTGAATTATCTAAACAATCATAAAATAATTCTAAGTTTTCAGTCTTGATATCCTGCATTTATTAACACCCTAATTCATTATACCAAACTTGATTTTTTTTGTAAATGTTTTAAACCTATTTTATTTCTTCTTCTAAAAGCTTAATCTTAGGTAGGCTAAGCTCATAATGATAAGCTAAAAAGCGTATCACAATAATGATTATAACTGTACTAGTAACATTAATCCAATAGATACAATTAAATTGAATTAATAAATAATGATAAACCGCAATAATAATTGAAGCTACTGCATAAATATGCTTTCTAAAAATATCAGGTATTTTAGCTACCATAATATCTCTTAATAATCCTCCTCCTACTGCAGTTAAAACAGAAAAGAATGTTACCGGAAACCAATTATTAACTCCAGCATTCATTGCAGCATTAGCTCCTACAACAACAAAGGCTCCAAGGCCAATACTATCAACTAAATTATAAGTTATTTTATAATATTTATAATTTTCCCACTTTAAATTTTTAAGCTTATACATTATTAAAAAAACAAGTAATGAAGTAGCAAATGAAATTAATGGAAACCACCATTCTCTAAACATAGCAATTTCTGTATGAAGAATTGTATCTCTCAATAAGCCTCCACCACAAGCAGTAACTACTGCTAATATTAAAACACCAAATAAATCCAAATGCTTTTCAATTGCAGTTAATGAACCTGAAACCGAAAAAGCTACAGTTCCTATAATTCCAAATATCAAAATGATAATTTCTATACTATCCAAAATAATCACCTAGCTTCTCTTTCAATTCTTCAACAGTATCACATAAATTCATTGCGTTATTTTCTATTAATATTTCTTTATCTCTATAACCAAAAGAAACAATTATTCCATGACAGCCAGTATTATTGATAGTATTTATATCAACATCACTATCTCCAATATAAATAGTATTAGCTATATTGCTATTTAATTTTTCAATAGCTTTTAAAATTGGTTCAGGATTAGGTTTTCTTTTTAATCCCTCTCCATCTCCAATAACAACATCAAAAATATTAGGAAAATGACTATTAACTAATATTTCTAATGCATATTTGGCTTTATTAGATACTACTCCAAGCTTAATGTTTTTATTTTTTAAATAGAATAGTATTTCATTAATACCTTTATAAGGTTTAGTATAATCATTACAATGAATGGTATAATATTCTTTAAAACGATTAAACATTAAGTCTAAATGATTAGTATCACTATCATTTGACGCAACTTCAATGAGTCTTCTTATTCCATTTCCTATAAATCTTCTTGTATCAGAAATATTTACATGATTATACTTAAATAAATCTAAAGAATAATTTAGAGCATAAGTTAAATCCTCTAAAGTATCTAATAACGTACCATCTAAATCAAAAATTACAGTATCAACCATATATTCACCTCAAAAACCATAGGATATTTTAGCATTATTATTTTATTTTGTCTATTAATGAAAAAAAGATAATATAAAAAATAATAGTAATAACAAAAAATTGTTCTAATTTTATTTCTTATGAACATATATGTAAATTGAATATAAAATTAAAAAACAGCGTTTTTACCTTCAAAAATTTTACAAAATGCTAGTTTTTTATTATTTTTTTCGGAAATTTATTGAATTATATATTTTTTTTGATAAAATAATTAAGAAAAGGAGAATTTGAAAATGTTTAGAAGTGAGTATTTAAATAATGTTTATAATGATTTTTTAAAAAAGAACCCAGCTGAGCCTGAGTATCAACAAGCAGCTCTTGAAATATTAGAATCTATAGAGCCCTATGTTATGAAGCATCCTGAATTTGAAGAAAAAAAGCTAATAGAAAGATTCTTAGAGCCTGAAAGAGTAGTACAATTTAAAGTTGTATGGACTGATGATAAAGGTAAATTTCAAGTTAATAGAGGATTTAGAGTTCAATATAATAGTGCGATTGGACCATATAAGGGTGGTTTGAGATTACATCCTAGTGTTAATGCATCTATTATTAAATTTTTGGGACTTGAACAAACTCTAAAAAATTCCTTAACTTCACTTCCTATGGGTGGTGGAAAGGGTGGTTCTGACTTTGACCCTAAGGGAAAAAGCGATACTGAAATTATGAGATTCTGCCAATCATTTATGACTGAATTATATAGACATATTGGCCCTGATACTGATGTTCCGGCAGGAGATATTGGTGTTGGAGGAAGAGAAATCGGTTATTTATTTGGTCAATATAAAAGAATTAGAAATGAATTCTCTGGTGTATTAACTGGAAAAGGCTTAAGCTATGGAGGATCTCTTGCAAGAACTGAAGCAACAGGCTATGGCTTATGTTATTTCACTTTAGAAGCATTAAAGAAATTAAAAAATACTGATTTTAATAATAAAACTGTTGTAATATCTGGTTCTGGTAATGTAGCAATATATGCAACACAGAAGGCAACAGCCTTAGGTGGAAAGGTTGTTGCGTTAAGTGATTCAAATGGATATATTTATGATCCAAATGGAATTAATCTTGATGTTGTAAAACAAATTAAGGAAGTTGAACGTGGTAGAATCAAAGAATATGTAAATAGAGTTTCTGGTGCTACTTATACTGAAGGCTCAAAGGGTATTTGGTCTATTAAATGTGATATTGCCCTACCTTGTGCTACTCAAAATGAATTATCACTTGATGATGCAAAGCTTTTAGTAGCAAATGGAGTAGTTGCAGTATGTGAAGGAGCTAATATGCCTTGTAGCTTAGATGCTGCTAAATATTTTATTGAAAATAAGGTTGTATTTGGCCCTGCAAAGGCAGCAAACGCTGGTGGTGTTGCAACCTCTGGTCTAGAAATGTCTCAAAACTCTATGAGATTGAGCTGGAGCTTTGAAGAGGTTGATGAAAAATTGCATGATATTATGGTTAATATCTTTAATAATAGCTATAAAGAAGCACTAGAAGAAGGAAATGAATTTGATTTATTAACTGGTGCTAATATTGCAGGATTTAAAAAGGTTGCTGAAGCAATGCTTCTTCAAGGAATTTAATAAATATGGCGTACCGCTTTGGTACGCCATATTTTTTTAATATTCAGTTAATAATAAGTATTCTTGTAATAATGTATTTACTCCTACACTATATTTTGATTCAAATAAGAATTCTTCTAGCTTATCAATTCCTACAATCTCTGGTGTAAATAAGCACTCACCATCTTCTGTATTCCATTTAAAGAATTCTTCTGATAATTTTGTTGGTGTTGAATTAGACATTTTACTTGAATCAGTAATAATCTCTGATGAAGAATTCAATTGATATTCTGAATCTACTATCTTATATCCACCATTGTAAGTTACTCCAGGCATATTTGATTTATTAGAGAATGATGAGTCATTATTCTTCAATAAATCTTGTATTCCTCTAAAAATGCATCCATTAGCCATTACAGAACCACCCAATCCACAAACAATTCCTTGGCTAACTAATGCACATTTCCAACTAGAATTAACTTGTGTAACTAAATCTTTAGCTTTTAAATTAGTTAACTTAGCACGATAATACATGTAATCAAGATTATTAATAACACAATTATACATATAAGCATTACCACCACGAATCTTTGGTAATCTATCTTCAATATTTTGGAAATAACAATTTGCAAAAGAAATATTTAAATTCAAATTATATTTATATTCATCGCCACTATCTCCAAGTAAAAAGCCCTTCTTTTGAGGTATTGCAATACCATGTAAAATATCCTCAAAAGAAATTCCATTATCTCTTAATTTCTTATAATATAGATAATTATTACCTTGATTATTTTGATAATCTGCTTCTACTTCTTCCATCATTTTATATAAATAACCATCTTTATCAGCACTACCTGCTTTAAAATTACACCAAGAAATATGAACATCTGAAGAACCATTTGCTTGATATGCTGCATATTTATATGTACCCATTGTTGAAAAATATGGATTAGCCACATCTATTTGTCCATCATAGGATTTACCAAAGGTACAATGATCAATCCAAACATTATCACTAAAGCCGACCTTAAAATAAGCCCAACCATAAGCATCATAATCTCCAACCTTACTAGCTGTTGTTAGACTAGAATCCTCCCATTGCCATATTTCATCCATTTCAAGATTTCTTACGGCAATATTCTTACTATAATTTATTTTAAATCCAGCATGAGTTATTTTTGAACCATTCTTTGAATAAATTAATAAATCTTTAGTTCTTTCAATAGCTATTTGAGAAATTCCATTCTCTTTAAACATTGTAGATTGTGTATAAGTATTATTAATATTAGCCTTTGGTGCAAAATTATTAACAATACTTAATGCTTTATCAGCATCTGATAACACATTATAGCCTAAATTTAAATCTTGAGTGATCTCTATAACATGAACCTTATTTTCTTTAGTTAATTCTTGAGTGAATGTTATCTCATCATATGGAGAATCCTCATAATACACCATTGTAGCAGTATATTTAGTATCATTTTCATCCCATGGAGTATCTTCAGGAATCTTAGTGAATGTACCATCCTCATTTTTTAAATATAATCCCTTTGTGATGGCACTTTTCCAATTGGTTTCATTTTTTCTAACATTATTTCTTACAACATAATTGTTTTCAAGCTTTTCTGTTACAGTAGCAGAATATTCTATTTTTGCATCCATTAATGCATTTAAAAATTCAGATGGAGTAGATACAGTAACATAAGCACTAGTATTAACATATTGACTAAAATCAGGCATATCCTCAATTAAAAAGCCCTCAGCACCTTGATTAGCCAAATCAAGCTTATCCTCTTCCTTGATAGGTACAGTATACGATGGAGTCGTAGTAGGTATACTTGTTGGTGTACTTGTTGGTATACTTGTTGGAGTGCTTGTTGGTACACTTGTTGGAGTGCTTGTTTCATTAGAAACAGTACTAGAAATACTTGTTGGTTGATTTATCTGTCCACATGAAGCTAAAGCAACAAGAGACAATATAGCACTGGATAATGCTATTATCTTATTTTTTTTCATATAAAAATCTCCTCGAATAATAATATAAGAATATTATAAAACAAAATTCAAAAAAATCCAAAACATATTTATTATAAATAGGGTAGAGGAAAGAAAATAATTCTTTGCCCCTCCCATTGCACCGTACGT
>CAMEJG010000065.1 GCA_945919465.1 uncultured Anaeroplasma sp.
ATCCTTAAATAATTTGATAATTATGCCCTGAAATAAAGTGCTGTTCTATACAAAAAGTTAAAACAATAACTGCTTGTAAGCTTGGCAGACATTCAGAATTTGCCAAAATACATTCTAATCCTCTCGGATATGCTCTTTCTGTTTTGAAACAGTATCAAAATGACTATGATTCTTCTAAAACTGAAAAAGGTGAAAAAATATCAAGAGATAATAAAGATAATCAAAGAATTATAAAATCAAACACCAAAAACATAGATTATATTTACCTTCAACATATTTATCATCTTCTAAATTTGCTTCTTATGATTTACTTGTTATTAATGAATGGCTTATATTTTCATTATCTATAGATGATATACGATTTCTTTATGAATTATTTGAGCTTCGCTATGGAAAATCTTCAACTATATTTGTGGGGCAATACCATACTGCAGAATGGCACACAAGACTAGGTGGTCTTCACGCAGATTCTATTTAAATCGTATCGTTCATAATATAATCATTATTGAATCTGGCAGTATAAAGATGAGAGAATTATTAGATTCAAAAAGTATAAACATCAAATTTAAGGATTCTTTCTCATAAATAGACCCAGAAAAAAATCACTGGCTCAGTTCATAAATACTGGTGGCTCAAAAAGCCAATATTAGTTGCTAATATAAATAAAACATATAATCCTAAAAACGCGGAATAATCAATTATAAAGGATTTAATTGATGATAAAATATATTTTTTCAAAAAATATTAAATTATTTTAATTAAATTTTTTTGTATTAATATATAACAATTATAAATAGACTATTATTCATATGTAAAATATAAAAAGGTATAAGCTATTACATACCATGAATTATATCATGGTGTGTTGCTTATACCTTTTTATTTTAGATTATTTTTTTTAGTGCTTTTTCAAATTTTTTAAAATCAAATGGTTTTTCATTTTTTGCATTTTGAAAATTTAAGAATAAAAATTCTTTTACGATTAATTCTTTAGCCTCCTTAGGCTTATGATTAACTAATAACTTATTATATACATCGTTAACAAAAGGTATTTCCTTAATAAAATCTTTAGTAAGTGCCATTAAGATATTGTAAAAATCTGAATTGAATAAACCATTTGGTAATTCCTCTTCATCATCTAGCTCAAATTCTTCATAAGCTAGAGCCTCATCATTATAAGCCCTATTTTCTCCTTCTTTGTAGCTTATAATATCTTTTGGATAATTTTCCATAAATCTTTGTTTTTCCTCTTCTAAATTAAAATTATCAAAATCACCATATTTTTCATTTTCAAAGTTCCATGGAGGATAATATCCATTATTTTCATCAGGTTCGTAACTATTTGGATCAATTTTTCCATCTAAATAAGCTTTTAAGGTATGAATATTATCTTCCCATATTCCTTGACCTGCTCCATTAATTAATATAAAATCTTCATCCTTTTCTTCTACATCTGAATCAGTTACTGTAGCAGAAAAATCCCATCCATCACCTGTATCATAGGTGAAAATAAATTTATCACCTAAATCAGATAAAGTATAGTTATCCATTAATACATCATTTTCAAATACCATATCCTCCATAAAGCATTTAGGATTATATACTCTAGTTTTAGTTTCAAATAAGAACAAATGCTCAAATTCACCACCAAATGCAGTTACTATTGCACAACCTAAGTTAATTAGATTTACATTTTGTTTTGCTAATAATGTTCTATAGAAACGTTTAGGGTTTGAATACTTAAATGTTAGTTTAATTTGTTTATAATTCATATTATTTTCTTTCTTCTATTGTATTTTTTTTAATTAATGAACTCTAATATATCTATATTTTGAATTAATGCTTTATTATTATAATTAATTCTAATCATTATAATTTTTTTATTGATTATTCATATAGTATATCTTCTTTCAATAATTTGATTTAAATCAGATTCTATTTCCTTATCTACTTTTAATTCTATTATAAACTATCATAGAATAAATGAATATTTTAATTTTATATTATAAGAAAAATAAAATAACTATAATGTATGCTTTAGTAGCTCTTCATATGAAAGAGTAGATAGATATTTAGGTGCTATATCAAATACTGTCATAGCTCCTTTATTTCCTTCCTTATGAAGGCGATAAATAGCTCTTGCATAGCTTACAAGAACACTTCCTGTAAATTCTGGATTAGAATCAAGCTTTAATGAATATTCTATTACATGGTTATTTTCTAAATTTAAACCTGTTTTACCACTTCTAATTACAAAGCCACCATGTGGTAATTTTGAGTGATTTTTAGTTAGCTCTTCCATTGAAATGAAATGAACAATAGTATCATAATCACTAAAATAATTTGGCATATTTTTTATTTGAGATTCTATTTTATCTAAATCATATCCTTCTTTTGCAACAACAAAGCATTCTCTTAGATGCTTTTGTCTTGTTGTCAAGGTAGGATTTTCTCCATTTCTTACGCTATTAATAGCTTCATCCTTAGGAATGGTATATTGTCTTGCATCTAATACACCCTCAATTCTTCTAATAGCGTCACTATGTCCCTGGCTAACTCCCTTTCCCCAGAAGGTATAATCATTACCAACAGGTAAAATTGCCTCCATAATTGCACGATTTAGTGAAAACATACCAGGATCCCATCCTGTTGAAATTAATCCAATATGACCACTATTTTTAGCATTTTCATCTACATTTTTAAAATGAGTAGGAATATTTGCATGAGTATCAAATGAATCTACTACATTAAAATATTTTGCTAGATATGGGGTTTGTTCTGGTAAATCAGTACGAGAACCACCACATAATATCATTACATCTATTTTATCTTGGTAGGATAATATATCATCTATTGATGCAACATAATCTCCTTCTATTTCAATTTTAACTGTTTTTGGATCTCTTCTTGTAAATATTTTTACAAGCTCCATATCTTTACTATTTTTTATTGCTGCTAGTACTCCTCTTCCTAAGTTACCATAGCCACAAATTCCTATTTTTATCATCGTAATACCTCTTTCATTTTTTTTAATATAATAACATATTTTTATTTAAAATAAAATAATGGATAAAATATAATTTATTTTTATATAAAATATTATTAATTTTTTATTTCAGATATAGCAAATTGTTGTCTCATTTTACAACAAACAATTTATTTTGTATTCATATTATGAAATATTAGTTTTTGTTTTATACTTTTTAATTTATACAATAGACTATTAAATAATTAATCATTTCCATTTTTTAAGAATATCATTTTTGGCAAATAGATATGAATAAACTATATAAAGGATACATTAGATATAATAGCTAATTATTAATTCTAATCTAATTTAGAATAAATATCATCTAATGTAATTAAAATATAATTATTATCATTAATTATATTAAAACCATTTTTATATATTATATAATTTTTTTGAATTAATAAAACAAAGTTTAAGAAGTTCAGTTTTTCTAGTGCGATGTATTCAATAAATTATACCAACTTTAAAGTTATCTTTGTCAAGTATGTAATTAATGTTTTTTTCTTTCATAAAATGAAATAAATATCACCTGTATTCATTTCAGCATTTTTGCCCGATGAAAGCAACAAAAAATATTCCGACAAATAATAATATTTTTTTGTTAATTAATAAATTTATAATAAATTATAAAAATAATTATTATTTTAAATTATTTTATTATATAATTAATCATATAGAGGTACTATTTATGGAAAAAGAAATTGTATATGTTTTTATTTCTCATTCACATAAAGATATTGAAAAGGTAAGAATTGTTAGAAATTTTTTAGAAAAATTAAATTCTGAACCTCTTTTATTCTTTTTAAAATCATTAACTGATGAGGATGAAATAACTGAATTAATTAAGAAAGAGATAGATGCAAGAATTTGGTTTATTTATTGTAAATCTAAAAACTCTCTAGATTCAACTTGGGTAAAAACAGAATTAGAATATGTAAAAGAAACTAATAAAGAAAACTTTTTAGAAATAGATTTAGATGAGGATTTTATTGGTTTATCATTAAAAGAAGAAAAAGAAAAACAAATTATTCAAGCATTTAATAATATAAGATTTTTATCTTCAATTAATGTATCTTATTCCAATAATGATTCAATATCTGTAAAAGATATTGTTAATTGCCTAAATAAATATAATATTAAGGTATCTTTAGATAATGAATTATCATTATCCCCAATAAATATTAAAGAAAATAATAAAAAATTATGTTTATCTTTCATTTCTAATTCTTCATTAAATGAAGATTATAAAATGAAAAGAAACAATAATATTATTAATATACCTATAATATTAGATAATAATTATAAAATTAAAAATAAATATGATTTATGTATTGTTCCAAATATGAATAATTCTGAAGATTGTGGTCTATCTATTATTAATGATATTAATAATGTTATGCTTAATCCTAAAGATTATTTCATTAATAAGCTTAAGTTTTTAAAGAATGATGATATGTATAATGATTTAATAGATGATGATGGTAATACATATGAATTAAAATTAATTACATCTAATAAAATTATTATTAATAAATCTATAATTAATAAAGTTAATTATTTAATTATTATTAATTATAAAACTATATTTGATATAAATTATGCTTATATAATTCCAGCTTATTATATTAATGACTTATTTAATTTAAATGATTCAAAATCTAAGATTATTAATCTAAAGATAACTAAGAAATTAATTACTGAATTTAGTAGTAAATTTTTAGATAATCCTATTAAGGATATAAAAGATATTTTAAGTAATTAATATCAAATATATTAATAATATAATACATTATAAATTGTGAGGTACTATTATGCAGCTTGAAAAGGTTAAATCAGGAATATTTATTAGCTATAGGAGATCTTATTCTTTCTTTGCAGGAAGAATTCATGATTATTTAAAGTTTAAAGGTTTATGTCCTTATATGGATGTATATAAAATGAAGCAGGATTATTATTTAGATGTATTAAAAGAAAGAATTTCTGAATCTCCTTATTTTTTATTAGTTTTAGCGAAGGATTGTTTTAATAATTTAAATAAAAAAGATATTTTTATTCAAGAAATATTGACTGCTCTTGAAATTAAAGATGCAAAGGATATTATTGTCGTTTCAGATGATAAATTTTCTTTTAATGAATTAGATTCTTCTTTAGGATTAGATTCATTAAAAAATCATCAGTGTGATAAAATCACTCATGATTATTTTGAAACTGATATGAAAAAGATTATTAGTAATATTGATATTAATAGACTAAATAATATTGTTGATTGGAAGGAATATATTGAATTAAATAATAATTTATTAGTTTCTTCGAGATTAAATATTGAAAAGAATTATGCTACTATTATTAATAGATTTGGTGAGGATTTAGTGTCTTGTGTAGTAAATCATAATTCTTTTCATGGAGTAAATAAAATTAGACAAATAAGAATGTCTTGTTATGCTGCAAGTATTATATTTAATCCTGCAAGAAATATGGTTGATGATAAAGCATTTGATAATGGATTCTTATTTAATGTATTTGGTGAACTTTTAAAGGATGAAGATTTTTCTTTAGAAATATTAATAAATGCTCCTGATTCTATTGGAGCAAAGGAAGCTATTAGAAATAATATGCTCGGTAATAGTGCTCTTGAGGAGATTCCTGAGGCAGTATTTTATAGTTCTTATATTAATTTAAATAGATTAATTAATGAGGAACCAATTTTTAAAAAAGCTTATGAGAATAGAAGATTTAGGTTTTATTTAACTGATATTGTTATGTCTGGAGCAATATTTCAAATAGAATATAAGAAAGAATGGGAAAGATTTGATCATATTAAATATGATATTTATAGTTATGATTTAGAATCTAATATGGATAGACGTACAATGATTTTCTTTAAAAATAATAATTATGAAAATTATCAATTTTTTTGTAAATCTTATAATTATTTAAAGAGTCATAGATATAAAAAAGAACTAATTAATCAAAAACATCCTGAATGGATGAAAAAATGGGAAGAAATAGAGGAGGATTTGTAATGAAATTTATAAAAAATAAAGAGATAAATAATGCATTAGATATTGACTATCGTCAATATCTTACTGGTCATTTATCTCGTCCTCAAATTGTTAATCATATTGATAGTAATATTGAAGTTGGTATTTCATATTATAAGGAATTTACTGCTGATATTCCTCATGTTCATCCTATTGCAGATGAGCATTGTTATGTATTATGTGGTAAAGTTAAGGTTAGATGTTTTGAAGAGGAAATGAAGGAATATGAATTTAATGAAGGGGACTTCTTCTTCATTCCTAAAGGTATTCCTCATGCTAGTAAGAATTTTGAAGGTACTAAGGTTCTATTTATTAAGAATCCTAGTATTAATGATAAAACTATTATTAATGTTGATGAAAATACAAAAGAATGGTTAAAGAAATGGGAGCTATAAAGGTTAAAATCTTTATAGTTTTTTTAGTATGTCGGGCATGTTATATGTCTAGGGTGAAAGTCCCAAGAGAGGTATTTGTCGCCAACTCGATAGCAACTTGCAAAGCGTAAACCAGTAATGGAGCGTGAAAAGAAGCAATAGCGAAATCGTGGCCCTATGAACAAAAACTTGATATTAAGGCCTTTTAGGGTAAGCATATTTGATAGACAGGTATAATAAAATTCTCAAAATCAACACTAAAAAGCCAAAACTGGTCAAAACGGTTTTGGCTCGTTTTCATTTTGATAGTATGCGTATAATATGTGACGCATAAATAATAAAACCCTAATATTTCTATTAGGG
>CAMEJG010000066.1 GCA_945919465.1 uncultured Anaeroplasma sp.
AGCTATAAGCTTTTTTGAACTCCCCAGCCTAGCTGGGGGTTTTATAAAACAATAAAGGGATGATTAAATCATCCCATATATAGCATTATATATCTCCTTCTTTAATCTTTACACCTTGATTAGGTGATTGATATATTACTGTATCTCCGTATACAATAAACTTTTAAAATACTTTATGTAGCAATCAATTAATAAATATGTTACAATATTATCATCTAGGAGTTGGTAATTATGATAATAAAAATATTCCAACTTAATATGAACATTAAGCCTTATCGCTAAAATGCGGTAAGGCTTTTATTTTTGAGAAAAGGAAGGATTAATATTATGACTAAAACAAAAGAAATTGAAATTATTGAGAAAGATTATTTAAAAGAATTAGAAAAAATCAAGAGCACTTTAAGTTTCAACCAAGCCAAGGCCATGGTTGTTGTTAATAGTGCCATGATTATGAGCTATTATGAAATAGGTACTATTATTAATCAAAGAAAACAATGGGGTAATAAATTTTTAACTAAATTAGCTCTTGATTTAAAAAATTATCATGGAATGTCATTAGCTAATTTGAAACGAATGTCTTTATTTGCTAAAACTTTTTCATATGATGAAATTAGCTCACAACCTGTGAGCCAAATTCCTTGGGGAACAATTCTAACAATAATTCATAAGTGTTCCTCACATGATGAAGTTATGTGGTATATTAATTATGCTTATAATAATAGACTGTCTAGACCTGAAGTTGAAAGAGAAATTAAAAAAGGAACTTATCTATTACAATTATCTAACACTAATAATTCCATTCAAATCAATTTACCTGTTGAAAATATGTTTAAAGATACTTATATTATTGATTATCCAGGAATAAGTATAAACAATAATGAATATGAATTTAAAAATAAACTATTAGAAAACATAGTAGTATTTTTAAAGGACCTTGGTGAGGGATTTGCGTTAGTAGGAAAAGAATATGAGCTAAGCATAGGAGATTCGATAAGAAAAATAGATTTATTATTTTATAATTTTAAAGTTCACTCATTTGTCGTTATTGAAGTAAAGCTTACAAAATTCGAGCCAGAAAATATAGGACAACTTATTTTTTATGTTAATGCTGTTGATACATATTTAAAAGATAGTATTGATAATTCAACTATTGGTTTACTTTTGTGTCATGATGCAGATAATATTATATGCAAAATATCTCTCCAAGGATTATCACAGCCTTTAGCAATATCCAAATATAAATTCATTGAGGAATTACCTGAATATTTAGAAAGAAAACTAAAAGAAATAAAGGGATGATTAAATTATCCCATATATAGCATTATAGTATCTCCTTCTTTTATCTTCTCACCTTGATTAGGTGATTGATATATTACTGTATCTCCATCACCATAAAATACATAATTATAAAAAAATGTATTCTTTATTTCCTTTTTAGTTTTACCTATATGATTATCAACCTTGTATGTTGGTGTGTCTAAGAACCATCTCAAGTTTTTCTCTATTTGATTTTCATAATCTCTATTTACTCCTAAATAGGTAAGAGATTGTTCCATTATTTCACCAACTAAAGGAGCGGCAACTACACCACCATATTGAGTACAATTGTTTGGTTTATCTATAGCTAAATAGCATACAATTTCAGGATCATTCATAGGTGCCATACCTAAAAATGATAAAATATAATGCCCTGCTTCATATCCACCAGTAGATGAGATTACTTGCGCAGTACCTGTCTTACCTCCAACTCTATAGCCTTCAATAAATGCGTTTCTTCCTGACCCCTTCGCAACAACACATTCTAATGCATATTTCATAATATCAGTAGTTTTTTCTGATAATATCTTTCTTTTTATTTGTGGTTTATTTTCATATATTTTTTCTCCAAAATAGGTTTCTATTTCTTTTAATACATATGGTTTATATAAATTTCCTTGATTTACTGCTGCAATACTTGCCATTACGAGTTCAATTGGAGTATACGCACTAGATTGACCAAATCCTTGAGTTGCAAGTTCAACAGGACCACAATTATCTTTATTAACTATAATAGATTTACCTTCTCCACTTAAATCTATTCCTGTTTTTTCAGTCATTCCGAATAACTCTAAATATTTATAAAATCTTTCTACTCCTATTCTTCTTGCAAGCTCCATAAAGCAAACATTACATGAATTTTGAATACCTTCTAAAAATGTTTGAGAACCATGTGGCCATACATTCTAGTGTTTTAAATTACAAAAAAACCGCATCAAATAAGGATTTTTTGATTTTGGTTATAAAAACACGTGGATGCATTACCTTATTTTTTTCATAAACTATAAATTATCGAATTATTTTAGGATAAAAATTAGTTTTTATATATTAATTCTAAATAAAATAAATGTTATTTTTACAATTTCCTTTACATACAATATTTATATATGAATATATTGACTTTATAAACGAAATATCCTATAATTATAATACATAATCTTGATTATGCTAATTTAAATTATGTTAAGGAGTGTTAACCTATGTTTATTGGTAGAAAAGATGAAATTAATTTTTTAAATGAAAGATATCAAAGTCCAAATGCCGAATTAATTGTTTTATATGGACGTAGAAGAGTTGGTAAAACTGAATTAATTAAGGAATTTTGTAAAGATAAAAAGCATATTTTTTATTTATGTAATGAATATACTAATAATGTTCAATTAGCTAATTTCTCTAAAAAAATATTAGGGTATTCCACTAATAATTTAATAAGTGATTCATTTTCTGATTGGGAAAGAGCTTTTAATTATTTAGGAGAATTATGTTCTGATGAAAAGGTAATTATTGTTATTGATGAATTCCCATACATGGTAAAAGGTGACAAGAGTATTCCTTCTATATTACAAGGTATCTGGGACCATAATCTAATTCATAAGAATATTATGTTAATTCTATCTGGTAGTTCAATGAGTTTTTTTGAAAATGAAATTTTAGGATATAAAAATCCTTTATATGGCAGATCAACTGGTATATATAAATTAGAACCTTTAGAATATAGTGATGCAATTAAATTCTTCCCTAATTACTCTAATGAAGATAAATTAATAGCTTATGCTATCTTAGGTGGTATCCCACATTACTTAAAACAATTTAATCCAGATGAATCATTAGAAAATAATATAATAAAACGAGTATTAACTAAGGGAACTATTTTATTTGGTGAAGTTGATTATTTAATCCACCAAGAGTTAAGAGAACCAGCTGTTTATAATTCAATAATGGAGGCAATTGCTGCAGGTTGTAATACATTCACAAAGATTATTGACCATTCAAAAATCGATAGTCAAAAGATTACTGTTTATTTAAAGAACTTAACTGAATTAGGTATTATTAAGAAAGAGTTTTCAACATCTGCAAGCACTAAAGATAAAGCTAATAATTCTAAAGGAGAATATGTTATTTGCGATAATTTATTTAGATTCTACTATAGATATATATTCCCTTATATGGGAGAATATGAATTATCTAAATCCAATATTTTATGGAATGCTTTAATTAAAAATGATTTGCATAACTTCTCTTCTAAAACATTTGAAAACGTATGTATTGGTTATTTATATAACTTAGCCTCTAAAGGTGATTTACCAGGAGCATTCATTAACTTTGGTAGATGGTGGGGTAAAACCACTCACAAAACACTAACGGGTAAACTGATAACAACACCAGAAGAAATTGACATTTTAGGTGTTGATATAACAAAAAAGAATTACATTTTAGGTGAATGTAAATTTAAAAACTCTGAATTCACTTATTCTCAATACGAATATTTAACTAAGAAAATTAATCTAAATGGAAATATTTATTATTACTTATTTTCTTTAAGTGGTTTCTCATCTTCATTAATTGAACTAGCTAACACAGATCAAAATATTAAACTTATCACTTTAAATGATATTTTCAAATAAAATAAAACAGATTCGATAACAAGTATAAACAGGATATTTAAAGTTATATATCTAATATCCTGTTTATTTATTATACATATATAAAATAGCTCAAACCGGGAGATAGTGGGAGATTATTAAATCTTATCTAAGACTATGTATTTTTAATAGACTTGCATTTTATATTCTTTTGCTGTTTTAAATACAACTATTTTTACGATATTTTAATTTCATATTATAATAAATTTTTAATTCAAAAATGAGTCAAATATTTTAAACAAAATCATACCAAATATAACATTATAGTATCACCTTCTTTTATCTTCTCACCATGATCAGGTAATTGGTATATTACTTTATCTCCATCACCGTAATAAACATAATTATAGAATTTTGTATTTTTATTTTTTTTAGTTTTACCTATATAATTATCAACCTTGTATGTTGGAGTATCTAAGAACCATCTTAAATTCTTTTCTATTTGATTCTCATAATCCCTTTTAATACCTAAATAAGTAAGAGATTGTTCCATTATTTCACCAAATAATGGTGAGACTACAGTGCCACCCGGAGCTGTTGCGCTTGCTCCAAAATACATATAAAAAAACAAAGGTGCAAACCATTAAGATTGCACCTATATTTTATTTAATTATTCCCAGATTGTATTTATATCATCTACATAATGCCAAATTTTATTTGTTGTATCATTAGGTTTTGTTTCTGAATAGTAATATCTATTAGCATATTTAAAATATGAATTACTTGAACCAATTTAAATTAAACTTATTGGGCATAACCAACAATTCCTATTTATTGGTTTTAGTTTATTTGTCATGCAGATGACTATACCAGTTGCAATATCATTTGAATATTTGTTTAATACTGAAAAATTCTTATCCGGATTATTTGGACTTACACCTTTTTTTATTTCTATAGGATATATAGTATCACCTTCTATATATAATAAATCAATTTCTTTTTGATCTTTATCTCTATAATAATATAAATTCATTTTAGGGTCTAAGCCATAACTAGTCATATTTTTAATTATTTCACTAACCACAAAAGTTTCAAATATAGCTCCAGATAAAGCACCAACTTCAAGCGTTTCTGAATTTGGATATTTAGCTAAATAGGAACATAATCCAGTATCCATAAAATATAATTTTGGTGATTTTATGATTCTATTTGATAAGTTACTTGAAAATGGTTGAAGTAAATAAATAATACCTGATGATTCTAAAATACTTATCCAGTTTTTAATTGTCTTTGAATCAACACCAATTTCTTTAGCAATAGTTGAATAATTTAATTCTTGTGCTGTTCTTACAGCTATATATTGCATAAAATTATAGAATTCTATTGTTTTACCTACATTCAATAATTGTCTAACATCTCTTTCTATATATGTATTAATATATGATGAAAAATAATTATTTCTTTCAATTGTTTTTGTAGCAATGCTTGGCATTCCGCCATTAAAAATCCTTTTAAAAATTGCTTTTGAATCACAAGCTTCTATGTTTGATTTATTTTTTAATATATCTATTTTCGGAATAAATAATGTTTCTTCATTTCCATTAATTTCTGTATTAGATAATGAATATAAACTTAACACTCCAGCTCTACCAGCTAAAGATTCACTAACGTCTTTCATAACCTTAAATTGTTGTGAGCCTGTTAACCAGAATAAGGATTTTAATTCAGTATTATTTTTTAGTGCCTTAAATTTTTCTTCATCAACAATCATTTTAATATATGGTAATAAATTCGGGGCATATTGTATTTCATCAATTAATAATGGATAAGAGTATTGTTCTAAAAAATACTTAGGATCAGATAATGCTAAATTTCTAGCATCTAGATCATCTAAAGTTACATAATTCATATTATCATCTTTAATCATCTGTAACATTGTTGATTTACCAACTTGTCTTGCTCCTGAAATTAAAATTACAGGAAATTCATTTGTCATTTTTTTAATTGTTTTTTCAATTGTTCTTTTAATATACATCATTAATCACGTCCTTTTTGGATTGCAATTCCATTTTAGCCGTTCTTCTTGCTTAAGTCAATAGAAAATTTCAAGATTCTATTTCAAATAATAATTACTGATAATAGAAATGAATTTCTAAATATAGAAACTATTTAGTAGAACTAAAAACTTAGTTGCTTCTTTTATCTTTTCACCTTGATCAGGTGATTGATATATTACTGTATCTCAGTATACCATAGACTTTTAAAATACTTTATGTAGCAATCAGATAATAATTATGTTATAATGGCATTGTCTAGGAGTTGATGAATATGAATGCAAAAATATTCCAACTTAATATGAGCAATAAGCCTTATCGCTAAAATGCGGTAAGGCTTTTATTTTTGAGAAAAGGAAGAATTAATATTATGACTAAAACAAAAGAAATTGAAATTATTGAGAAGGATTATTTAAAAGAATTAGAAAAAATCAAGAGCACTTTAAGTTCCAACCAAGCTAAGGCCCTGGTTGTTGTTAATAGTGCCATGATTATGAGCTATTATGAAATAGGTATAATAATAAATCAACAAAAGCAATGGGGGAATAAATATATAGAAAGATTATCTAATGATTTGAATAATTATGGTAAGGGATATTCAACTCAAAATCTTTATAGAATGTCATCTATTGCAA
>CAMEJG010000067.1 GCA_945919465.1 uncultured Anaeroplasma sp.
AAAACTATACTTTTATCATTAATTTATATTGAATCTGTCAGCTGCTGATTACCCTCTGTGCTAAATCCATAAATATTGGAATTATAATTGGTTTTCTATCTGTTTTTGAATAAATTAGTTTACCTAATTCCTCAGTTAAATTATATTTTAATACATTTAAATTTACAATCTTTGCTGAATTCATTGAATTAATTAAGAATTCCTTTGTATAATCAACAAAGGATTTTGTTAATTCCTCACTATCCTTCATATAAATGAATCCTCTAGATACTACTTGTGGTTCAATAGGAAGAATTCTTTGCTTTGAATCAATAGTAATTACTAAAGAAAACATTCCATCATCAGATAATGCCTTTCTTTCTCTAATTATTTGTGATGAAACATCACCAACACCAGAACCATCAATGAAAATATTACCAGCAGTAACCTGACCTGCAATTCTAGCAGAATGATCATTTATTGCCACAACATCACCATTTTCTAATACAAAGGTATTTTGAGGTAATACACCAGTTTCAATTGCTAAATCAGCGTGAACTCTTTGCATACGGTATTCACCGTGAATAGGAATAAAATATTTTGGCTTTAATAGAGTAATCATTAGTTTTAATTCACCTTGAGAGGCATGACCTGTAGTATGAGTATCAGTAATAGGCGAATGGGTAATAACATTTGCTCCCTTTTTAAATAATTGATTTATTGTTTTATTTACTCCCTCTTGATTTCCTGGAATAGGAGAAGAAGAGAAGATGATAGTATCTGATGGAATCAGCTTAATGATTCTATGTGATCCATTTGCTACCCTTGATAGTGCGGCAAGTGGTTCACCTTGAGAACCAGTACATAATAAACAAACCTCACTAGGCTTATAATTATTAATCTCTTCAGGATTAATAATTGTACCCTTAGGTGCCTTTATATAACCTATTTGTTGTCCTACTTCTATAGTCTTTTCCATAGAACGACCAAATATAGCTATTTTTCTTTTATATTGAACACATGCTTGAACTATTTGTTCAACTCTAAACATATTAGATGCGAAGGTTGCGACAATAATACGATCTTCAATTTTTGAAAATAATTCTTTTATTGATGCTCCAATCTTTCTTTCAGATTCTGTAAAGCCTTCTCTTAAAGCATTAGTAGAATCTGATAAAAGTGCTAATACTCCTTCAGTACCTAATCTTGCAAGCTTTTCATATTCGGCACCAGGTCCAACTGGAGTTAAATCAATTTTGAAATCTCCGGTATGAACAATAGTACCTAGTTCAGTTTTAAAGCATATTGCGAATGAATCAGGAATAGAGTGATTTAATCTAATAAATGATACCTCAACACCCTTAAAATTATATACAAAATGACTTTTAAATTCTACAATTTGAGTATTTGATAATAGCTCAGGATATTCCTCAAGCTTATTTTCAATTAAATCAACTGTAACACCAGCTGCATATATTTTAGGAATTTTAACCTTTTTTAATAAGAAAGGAATACCACCAATATGGTCTTCATGTCCATGGGTAATAAATAATCCAACAATTCGATGTTGATTTTTTTCTAAGAAGGTATAATCAGGAATTACATAATCAACTCCTAATAAATGTTCATCTGGAAATAAAATACCAGCATCAATAATAAATAATTGTTCTAGGTAATCTATAACATACATGTTTTTACCAACCTCGCCCAAGCCGCCAAGTGCGAAGATTCCTATTTCAGAACGATTTTTTATTTTATCCATAAAAAACAATTACTCCTTTCTTAAATAATTAATGCATAAATAAAAGTATTTTTTACTATGCATAAAAAATTCTAACTATCAGTATTATATATAATATTTGAAATAGATACTGAATTTATTTAATTATATAATATAATTAATTAAAAATCAAAGAAAATAGAAAAAATAAGAAAATTAAGCGTTTTTATAATACATTATAGTTTTATTTTACTATCGTTAGTTATATTATATGCAAATAATATAAAATATTACTTTAATAATAACGATTACTTAATATTTATTTATTAATTTCAATAGATTATATAAAAAAATTGTGCTATAATAATTGACGTTATAGATTATACGAGGAGTGTTATATTATGAAGGCAAGTAGAATGCTTATATCAACTCTTAAGGAAGCTCCAAATGAGGCAAAAATTGATTCTCATATTTTGCTATTAAGAGCAGGAATGGTAAAAAATGAAATTGCAGGAGTATATAATTATTTACCATTAGGCTTAAGAGTATTAAATAAAATAGAAAATATTATAAAAGAAGAAATGGATAATTCAGGAGCTTTAGAAATTTTATGCTCTGCAATTCAACCAAAGGAATTATGGGTTGAATCTGGAAGATGGATGAAATATGGTCCTGAATTAATGAGATTAAAGGATCGTCATGATCGTGAGCTATGCTTAGGACCAACTCACGAAGAGATATTTACTTCAATTGCTCGTGAGCTTATAAAAAGTCCTAAAATGCTACCAATGAATATTTATCAAATTCAAACAAAATATAGAGATGAATTTAGACCTAGATATGGTTTAATGCGTAGTAGAGAATTTATTATGAAGGATGCTTATTCCTTTGATAAGGATGAAGAGGGTCTTGAAAAAAGCTATCAAAATATGTATGATACTTATTCAAAAATATTTACTAGATTAGGTATTCATTATCAGGTAGTATTAGCTGATACAGGTAATATTGGCGGTAATGGTTCTCATCAATTTATGGCTATTTCTAATATTGGTGAATCTGAGGTAGTTTATTGTGATAAATGTGGCTATGCAGCTGATGTTGAAAAGGCTACAATTACTGAAATTGAAGAATCTACTGATGAATTATTACCACTAAAAAAGGTAGAAACTCCTAATCAAAGAACTATTGAAGAAATCTCTAGTTTCTTGAATGTCGATCCTAGTAAAACTGCAAAAACTATTATTTATCATGATTTTGTTAATGAAAAGCTTGTTGCTGCAGTTGTACGTGGAGATAGAGAGGTTAATACAGTCAAGCTAGTTAATGAAGCATCATCTAATGAAAATTATTTTGTACTTGCTACTGATGAAGAAATAAAATCATTAGGTACTATTCATGGATTCTGTGGACCAAAGGATTTGAAATGTGATATCTATATTGATATAGAAGTATCAAGAATGCATAATGTAATTATTGGTGCTAATGAATTAAATTATCATTATATTAATGCTAATTTTGAGAGAGACTTTACTGGAAAAGTATGTGATATTAAGAATGCTAGAGCTAATGATTTATGTCCATGCTGTAAAAATCCAATGAAGCAAAACCGTGGTATTGAGGTTGGTCAAATCTTTAAGCTTCAAACTAAGTATTCTGAACCAATGAAGTGTACCTATGTAAATGAAAAGGGCGAAAATATCCCAATGCGTATGGGCTGTTATGGTATTGGAGTTTCTCGTACACTACAATCAATAGTCGAACAATACCATGATGAATATGGTATTAAATGGCCACTTAATGTAGCTCCATATCATGCAGTAATTGTACCTATTACTACAAAGGATGAAGCTCAATTCAATTTAGCAAATCAAATCTATGAAGAATTAAAGAAAAAACATGTTGAGGTAATTCTTGATGATAGAGATGCTAAACCAGGCTTTAAATTTAAAGATTGGGAATTAATTGGTATTCCATATATGGTAGTTTGTGGTAAAAGAGCTAGTGAAGGAATTGTTGAATTTAAAAATAGACAAACTCTAGAAAAAGAAGAATTGACTGTAAGTGATGCAGTAAATAGAATTATTGATGCAGTAGCTAATATTTAATTATTGTGTAGGATAGAAATATCCTACATTTTAATTTATATAATACTATTGTTTTTGAAAAATAATAATGCTAAAATTTATTAGAGGGATGATATAAATGAAAGATGAATTATTTTCTAAAATGATATTAGTTAATATAGATTGGATGAATTATTATAGAGGCTTAAATGATGATAAATTTTCCAATCTAAAACCTAAAAAATATTCAGAAATTGAAGCATATAATTTTTTAAATTATAATGGATTTTGTTATGGTGGAGTAAAATTAAAATCTTCAAGAATAAATATTGATAGAATTGATTCTAATAATAATGGGATATATGCTGATGATGTTTTAGTTGTTTTTACTTCATATAGTAATGGTAATAGGATTGTAGGCTTTTATCTACATGCCAAGGTATATAACAGTCCAATGGAAATAGAAACAAGATTAAAAAATAGACAATATTTTTTTGAAGCTAAAGTAGAGGATAGCTATTTAATCCCTGTATTTAATAGAAAATTTAAGGTGAATGATATTAAAATAGATTTTATTACAGATGCGAATGTTTGTTTTTTAGATAATGAAGAATCAAAACAATTAAGAACTAAAATTGTGAAATATGTATATGATTATATAAATACATTAAAATGAGGATTAAACCATGGAAGAAAAAATTATTAAACTTAAAGAAATTATTGATAATAGTAAAAAAATTGTAATATTTACAGGTGCTGGATTATCTACTAATTCAGGTATTCCAGATTTTAGATCAGCTAATGGATTATATAATCAAAAATCAAAAATAAGTTATACTCCAGAAGAAATTATCTCTCATAGCTTTTTTATTAGGTATCCAAAGGATTTTTATGAATTCTATTTTGATAAGATGATTTATCCAAATGCTTTACCTAATATAGCTCATAAATATTTTGCAGAACTTGAAAGAAATAAAGAAGTAAGTATTGTAACTCAAAATATAGATGATTTACATCAAATGGCTGGAAGTCATCATGTATATGAGCTTCATGGTAGTGTAAAAAGAAACTATTGTATGAAATGTCATAAATATTATGATTTAAAAGAAATATTAAATAAAAAGCCAGTGCCATATTGTGAATGTGGTGGAATAATAAAACCTGATGTTGTTTTATATGAGGAGCCTTTAAATGAAAAAGTAGTTTATCAAGCAATAGAAAAAATAAGTGAAGCTGATACAATGATAATTGTAGGAACCTCACTTATGGTATATCCTGCTGCTGGATATATTAGATATTTTAGAGGAAATAATTTAGTTTTAATAAATAAATCTCAAACCTCATGTGATAATATTGCAGATTTAGTTATTAATGATGATGTATGTAAAATTATAGAAAATCTGAAGAGATTATAAAAATAGATTTCATATTTTCTTTTTCATAATTAATTAAATATTAATAATTTTTTATCAAATTATATTTATAAACTAGTGTATTACTAGTTTTTTTTTACATTTTCAGACAAAATTAAAAAAATTAAGAAAAATCCAAAAATTTTTGAAAAATCTTACTATTATTCTATTAGAAGTATTTTAAAAAGATACTTCCTTTTTGTGATGTTTATGCATTAACATAATTAAATAAATAATGCAAATTTAGTAGTAGGAGGTGAAAAAATGGACTATAAGCTTAAGATGAAAGAAATGCTTAGAAAATCAGGTTGTGGTGATATTATTGATGATGTTATTAATAATTTTAATTATAATCTTACTAATGATTCTCTATTTAAGGATTATTTTAGTGAACCTAAAAACCTTGCATTATTTTTTAAGATCTACTTTAATATGGATGTTAATTATGAAAATATAGTTTATTTAAATAATGAAGCTATTGGACATCCTAAAATGAAGAAGACTATTTGCGATTTGAAATTCAAAATTAATGGTGAAGATACCATTTTTGATATTGAGATGCAAAATAGTGGAAATGAGGCTATTCAAAAAAGAATAAGAGCTTATTTCACTTCTTTATCAGTAGAATCTATAAAAAAAGGTCATGACTATGATTCTAATAATGTATTTCTAATTTGGGTATTTAATACCAAGCATCCTCTTTATGTAGATACTAGATATTCAGTTGAGGTTAGAGTATATTCTGATTTTGATAATATATTTGAAAATAATATATTAAAGGATAAAATAATCTTTTTAGATTTGAATAAGGCTACATATTGTGGTAATATAATAGTAGAGGCATACTCTAAAATGTTACAATCATCAAAGAACATTAAAGAATATAAAAACTCTTCATATCAAATCATAAAGGAGGCTGCATTAAGTATGGGTGATTATCTAGATAGAAATAATACATTATCAATGGCACTAAGAGAATTACTTAGTGAGCTAGACTATAACCTTGATATGCATGAAGCTGAAACTAGAGGTAAAGCTGAAGGTAAAACTGAAAATACTCGTGAATTAGTAATGAAAATATCTAAAAAAGGAAAATCAGCAGAAGAAATTG
>CAMEJG010000068.1 GCA_945919465.1 uncultured Anaeroplasma sp.
ACAATTTTATTTGGATTGCTAAAATCGCCTCTAAGATAAAAATCAGGTGGATAATAAATACCAAATGTCGTATCGTAACGTTCTTTATCAGCATCAGTAACTTTATTATAAGGATCATTCTCAATATAAAGATAAATTGTCTTTTTATCTTCTGCTATTGTAATAGTTCCTTCAATAATTGTTTCACCATTTACATATTGGAACAATTCATTCGTTACAGGTTTAGTATACAAGAAAATAAATCTTACTCCAGTTTCTAATGTATAAGTACCACTTGGAATGCAGAATTGATTAGAGTATTTATAATTATCAGATTCTACTTTGTATTCATTACCTTCTAAAATATAACTTCCCATTTTATAAGGCAATTCACTAATTCGATAAATATAAGTATGAATAGAACCATCAATAATCCCAAGATCTTCTTCTTCACTCATAATAGTAAACTGAGTAAAATCACTATCAAAATCTTCGACATAACATCCAATCCAATCTTCTTTTTCTTTATCACTTCTTGTGAAAATAAAAGTTAAAGGTGTTATGACATCTTTGCTAGTTCCTCTAGAAACAACTCTATAAGTGCCAGAACATTTCCTGATACCATCTTCAACATAGCTATAAGTCATAACATTTTTAGAACCGTCAAATGTAAAATAAGTATCTGTATCATCTTGTAATAGCCACTTACCTGTAGATGATTCTAATTCACTATCGAAGTTACCATTGTCGCCTAATAAATCATTTAGAAAATCACAACCAAATAACACACAAGAAACTGTAATTAATAGAAAAATAGAAAATAAATTAATAATTTTTTTCATTAATATAGCACCTCCTTATATGAGTCATTTTTTATTTTTTTAGTGTAGCTATTATATCATACAATTAGCAAAAAATATATACTTATGAATCATATTACTTATTTCTTTAATAATCCTCTAAAAACAAAAAAAGAAGCAATACAAGTGTATCACTTCATCTTTTTCATAATGTGTGTAAAGAACAAAAAGGATACATTTAACCGATTTTATCATAGTAAGAAGTTCTAAAGGATACACTTATAAGCCAATTGAGGGATTCGATTAATTTCCAAGTTCAACTGAAATAGTATTTTATAAATTATTTATTTAAATAGTTTAGCTTTATCAATTCTTCTTTTGCATACTTATAATCTTTTTTAATTTCTTCTGGAAGATTATTTAAATCTACTTTTTCTAAATATCCAAAATCAATATGATTATGACATTCTAAATATCTGCAATATCCTTCTTCATCAATTTCTATTTTTTTATATATAACATACTCTGAAGATAATTCTAAGAAACAGCACACGTCTACTTGTCCTTCAAATTCACGATTGTTATCAAAAGAATTAATTCCATACATCCTAGTGTTATCAATTTGTTGATAATAATTATAATATCTTGATGGTTCTAAATCAGGGTGTTTAATAATATCAACATATATTAAATCACCAGAATTAAAGACATTAGGATATCTAATTTCATTGATTTCAATACCTATTTTTTCTAAATCAACTGTATTTAAATAACTATATATTCTTCTTATTTGTTTTTTATCATTTAAAACACAAGAAACTGGCTCATCTTTATTATCTATTTCTCTACTATTTAGCCTTTTAGAAACTTTTCTTTTTATAATTTTAATTCTTGAATAATAATTTTTTTCTATGTACTTTTTATAGTGTTTTAGAAAACTTTCAATAGTGATAAAGGCTGAATTGAAATCCGGAACCAAATATCTTTCATTAGTTTTTTCATGCATAACTACTTCATAGATATATCCTTCTTCTTGAGTAACTAATAGCTTATATTGTTTTTTTTCAATATTAATATATTGACTTACATATTTTCTTACTTTTGTATCATTAGTGTATTTTTTCATTTCTCCTAACAACGAAATCATTTGTTCCCATGAAGGTGCAAATTCAATTATTATTTGAACCAATTCAATATCACTAAAACAATGTTTAGTTTCTTTAACTGCTTTTTTTATCGTTTCTGATGGGATTAGTTTTGTTATTCTGTTAAACAATGATAAATTATTCATAAATATTTACAACCTCATTTCATGTAAAACTACAATGATAAATTATGTATATATTATATCACACTTTAATTAATATTCAGAGATAATGATAAATGTATCTTTATAGTACAATAAAAATATATAAAATTATATAACATTTACCATTTTTTATCAAAATATATTGCTATAAGCAATAATAGTTTTTGGTTCTATAAAAAGTTAATAGTGCATAGTAAAAGTTTTTGGTGTAACATAACAAACACAATTTATT
The DNA here is from genome assembly GCA_945919465.1 of uncultured Anaeroplasma sp. Lineage (GTDB taxonomy): Bacteria > Bacillota_I > Bacilli_A > Acholeplasmatales > Anaeroplasmataceae > Anaeroplasma. The sequence goes on from CAMEJG010000068.1 coordinate 2,321, forward strand.
GATTGTAATTCGCTCAATTTTTATAAATTATCTTCAAAGATGGGATTTGAACTCTTTATAAAAACGTAAAAAGCCTGACACCACTGCATCAAACCTACGCTTTCAATATGGCAAAGATGAACCATTTTAATACAAAATGCAAATACCCTTATTGTAAAAAGTGAACACCCCTAAGTTGTGGCATCAAAACTATCTAGAAAATAAAATCTCTTTATTTGTAAATATTAATTCAACATTTTTATTCTTTATATATTTCGATAATCTAAATCTTTTCTTTGGAATTTCCAAAAAATAATTAGTGCTACAGAAACCAAATATTAACGAAAGGAAAGTCCTCCTTTTTAATTGTATATAAACAATATTATCATCATTAACAAAGTCAATAAAACATTCTTTTAAATCTTGGTCTTCAATATCATGATAAAGTTTGCCATTAATATACGTATTACCGTCCTTTGTTGTAACAACAAAACCATCATGAATTACAAGTTTTAATTCATATTCATTTATTATTTCAAGATTCTTTAATGCATCTAACCTTTTTAAATCTAAATAATCTATATTAAAATTAATTTTAGAATAAATCTCTTTTACAATTTTAGAGCAAATCGCCTTACTAATTTCTTCATCATAATAATATTTAAAAACCTCAAAGACTTCATCTCTCAACTTATAACCTCTTACAGTATTCATTCGCTTAGCAATTTCCTTAGCTTCAGTCATATACTCGTCTTTAGGACATCCTAATTTTGCTAATCCAATTGGATCATTTTTATAAAGAACATGATTTATCGAGTCAACTCTTTCTTCTAAAGGTATATGTCTATAGAAGCAAATTCTTTTTTTAGGAAAAGAAATCGGACCAAAATTGATTACAAAATGCTCTTCATTAATTAGAGTATCAGGATGATTATTTTCATTAATAGAAATGTCAACACCATCAATAGTATTTAACACTTTGTTTTCATAAGTTCCATAAATAACATATAGGCATATATAATCAATAGTTTCCTTATTTTCATCATCTATAGGTATCAATTCGAATGGTTTTTCAGGATCAATACCTAATGATTCTAAATAAATACAAATATTTGGATACAGCTCTTTTATCTGGGAATAAAAGTTCTTACAATTAGAGCATGAGCAGACTTCACAGTTTTGATAATAAATTTCAGTTTTTTCTTTATCTATAGCCATAACTCATCTCTCCTCCCAATATTCAATAACAGTACCAGTACCTATAAAACAAGGCCCATCATATAGTTCAAAACAAGTACCAATAGTTAAAGTGTCGTCTTTATTGACATTATTAGGAATAATATAATACAAAATGGCTTTTGTTTTTTTATCATCGATTTCTTTAATGTTTATTAATGAAACATCTCTAGGATTTGAATTTTTAATTCTAATTTGTGGTCTAAACTTAGTTGAATAAATAATATTATTAGTTTTCCAAATTACCTCAACTATATGCCTTCTATTGTTATTTAAATTATTAAAGTCAATGTAAAAATGTATAATTAAGGTACAGTAAATATGTACAATATTTATATTTATATACAAATCCCTTAAGGGATTCGCGGCATTAATTTTCAGATAAGAAATAATCTTTAGTTCTATAAGAAGGTCCATTAATAGTAAACACTTTTGAGTGATGTAATAATCTATCTAATATAGCATTAGCTAGCACAGCATCACCAAATATTTCATGCCATTTATTTAGTGGTTTGTTGGAGGTTACTATTGTGGACTTTCTTTCATATCTTTTTGAAATCAATTGAAACAATAAATTAGAGGCTTCCATATCCATCGGAAGATAACCAACTTCGTCTATTATCAATACAGCATATGATGTGAAATGTTTTAATCGCTGTTCTAATCTATTTTCTAATTTAGCTTTTTTTAATTGTAAGCATAAATCATTGCATGATATAAAATATGTAGACTTACCATTAACAGCAGCTTCAATACCTATTGAAACTGATAAATGTGTTTTGCCTACTCCAGGCATTCCAATAAACATAATATTTTCGTTTTCATCTATAAATCTTAAGTATTTTAAATCTAGAATTTGTTGTTTATTAATGTCTGGTTGAAATGAAAAATCAAAATCCTCAAATTTCTTAATGAAAGGGAAATGAGCGACTGTGATTACAGCTCTATCTGATCTTTCCTTTTTAAATTTCAATTCTAAACTTGTTAACTCATATAGTGCATCAACAAAATCAATCTCATTTCTATTATGTTTATCGATATATGAATTAACATAATTTTTTACAGTTGATAAATTTAGTTTTTCCAAATTATTAATTAATTTATTATAATTATTATCCATTTTTATTAAACCTCTCTAAGTTTTTCTTAGCTAGTTCATTATAATCAACATCTGCATCCTTCATTCTAGCCTTTAAACCTTCAGAATAGTCTTCCAAACGATAATTAACTTTATTATTAGAAATCTCGTGCAAAGCAATTAATTTAGTGTTAAAATAAATGTAGAGATTATTAGACTCTTGAACTAGCTTAACATTAGAGCCAATATACTCTTTAGGTACAGAATATCCATTACCTTTAAACGGTACTAGCAAAGTGGTCGGGACTTTAGCTATTACAAAGTTATCTAGATATGAATCTAGGACTTTATCATTAGGAAGAGGTAATAGATATTCTTTTTCTTTTTGGAATAATACATCAGGTGGTACATTAGTGAATTGATTAATTTCTTCATTACATCTAACATTTAAACGTTCAATGATTCTAAGTAAATCATCTAAATCTTCAAAATCGTTATTATAAGCATATAATCTGTTTAAAAATCTATTAGCAGATTCATCTTTACCCTTGGTCTCAGGACTTCTCACTTGACAAAGAACAATTTTCATTCCAGTATCTTTTTCAAATTGTAATATTCGTGGATGTTTTGTTTTCCTACCTTTAGATGATACATTAACAACAGCGGTCATATTATCAGTTTTATTCTTTTTAGGAATACCTCCTATTTTTCTAAATACACTAATATTACATCGTAAAAAGTCTGATTCAGTTCTATTTTTAGAATATATAAATATATGTTTTCGAGAATAACCTAAGGTGGCAGAGAATATGTTAAATTTAAATACTTCGCCACGTTTGTTAGTTAATTCAATATCTTCCTTCCAATCGGTTTGAAGTTGTTCACCCGGAAGTGTTTCATATCTTGGATGTGGAACATTTTTTTCTTTTTTAATGCTTAGATTATGCCTTCTACAATAAGCTTTAAAATTATTGTATGTAGTCTTTATATCGTATATATCTAATAGATATTCATATATTCCTTTAAGTGTATTAGCTGAATCAGCTATTTTAACTTTAATAATATTAATGTAATCATCCAATTCACTCTTATAGATTCTCTTTTTTCTTTTCGGTATCATTCCATGTTCGTAATACTTTTTGAGCGTTCTACGATCTTTATCGTATCTCCTGCTTAACTCTGAAAAATTAGGTATTATACCAGCTCCTTTATAATAATTTAATGTAAGCATATTTGATAGGCACCTACCATTATTTTTATAGTTTTATTATTATC
>CAMEJG010000069.1 GCA_945919465.1 uncultured Anaeroplasma sp.
TACAGTAGTAGAAATTGGTACTCAAGCCTTCTATTATTCAGATATCACATCAGTATCATTTGAAGAAACACCAGAGGGTGTAGATGAGGTAGCATTAACATTAGGAGATAGATGTTTTGCAAGCTGTTATGATTTAACCACAATAACATTACCTAAGAGACTTCAAACAATAACAATGGGATTTAGTGATTATAATAATTTAAATTCATTTGCATATTGTAGCTATCTTGAAGAAATTAATGTTGAGGATGGCTGTAAAGCATATAAGAGTGTTGATGGTGTTGTATATAATAAATTAGGAACTGAAATCGTTACTTGCCCAGCTGGTAGAAGTGGTGAATTTGTAATTCCAGCTGGTGTAAATAAGGTTTTAGATTATGCATTTAGAAGCTGTTCAAAAATTACAAAGCTTACAGTACCAGCATCAGTAGCAGAAATTGGTGTTAGTGCTTTTGAATATTGTTATGATTTAGAAGAAGTGGTATTTGAAGAAGCTGATAATCCAGAAATTGCTGATTTAACAATTAAAACTAAAGCATTCTATTCTGATGATTTATTAGAATTAACATTCCCTAAGCATTTACGTACAATTGAATCATATGCATTTGGTGGAAATTCAAGATTAAAGACTGTTACAGTTAATAGTGAAGGTAAATTAAGTTTTGGAACTGGTGTAACATCTGATGAATCATCATATGGCTATAGCTATAGCTATGTAACAACAGTAAATCTTTCAGATACTGCATCATTGTTTGACGTTGCAGGTGTATTCAATGGTTCAAATAATAAACTAGCAACAATTAATGTATCAGCTAATAATCAATATTACTATATGAATCAAGATGATGGAGTATTATACAATAAGGAAGTAACAAAGATTTTATATTATCCATTAAATAAGAAGGGTAACTTTACATTACCAGAAACTGTTACTGAAATTTCCGCTAACGTATTTACTGGTAGAGATTTTGTTACATTTACAGTAGGAAAGAATGTAGAATTTATTGGTGAAAATGCCTTTGGAAAATGTTTATCATTAAAAGAAGTAGTATTTGAAGAGGGCAGAGAAAAGGATCTAGTAATTGATAAATTAGCTTTTAATGATTGTAATGTTCTTGAAAAGGTTCATTTCCCAGAAAAAACAGTATCAATTGGAGATAAGGTATTCTATGATTGTAAATCCTTATATGATGTTTATTTACCATCAACATTAACTGCAATTGGTAGTGAAGTATTCTATTATTGCGATGCTTTAAAATCAGTTACTTTACCTAAATCATTAGAAAATATTGGTAGCTATGCTGGTATTGGTAGTAAATTTAACTTATTTGCATACTGCCATAATCTTGAAAATGTTAATGTGGCTGAAGATAATGCTAAATTTGCTTCAGTCGATGGAATCGTTTATGAAAGAGATGAAAATGGTGTATTAAAGACATTATGTTATTCACCAATGGGTAAAAAAGGTGAGGTTGTAATTCCTAATACAGTTAATTATATTGCGAATGAAGCATTCTACTATAATGAATTTGTTACAAGCATTACCTTCGAGGAAGGAAAGTCAGCAGTAAATGCAGAAGGCGTTGAAGAAACATTAAGCTTAGGAGAAAATATTTTCTATATGTGTGAAAGAGTTGAAACCGTAAGCTTACCAAATATTACAGTTGTTCCATCCTCAATTTTCCAAAATTGTTATGCATTAAAAACATTTGAGGTTCCATATAAAGTTACCTCAATTGGAAATGAAGCATTCTATGGCTGTAGAGGATTAGAGTCAGTTACATTTGAGGCAACTCCAGAGGGAGTAGAAGAACTACCATTCTCAATTACGAACGCTTCTGGTACATGGTATGCACCATTTGCATATTCAGGATTAAAGTCAATTACTTTACCTGAAAGAACTGTAGAAATTGGTGATTATGCTTTAGCAGGTTGTACATATTTAAATTCAGTTAATGTTCCTGATAAAGTTACTGCTTTAGGTAAGTATGCATTTTATCAATCTACTGCATTAAAAACTGTTACAATTAGTGAAAATTCTAAATTAACAGAAATTAATAATTATGCATTCGCATATACATCATTAGCTGAGATTAATATTCCTGATAATGTTACATTAATTGGTCTTAATGCATTTACAAATACAAAAATATCAACATTTAAGTGGCCAAAGGCAATTGATACTATTCCAGAAAGTTGTTTCTTTGGATGTACAAATCTTGAAACATTTGATTTTGGTGAATCTACTATTACTGCAATTTCAGATTATGCATTCTCTGGATGTACAAGTTTATCAAGCTTTACTATTCCAGATTCTGTAAAATCATTAGGAAATGGTGCATTTGCAAATTGTGATCATATTGCAAACTTTAATTTTGGTGCTAATTCTAAATTATCAACTATTGGAGATAATTGTTTTATTGGTACTGGTATTACTGAATTTGCATTCCCAGTTGTACATGACGATAGTGGAAATGTTATTCCATTTGCTACTTTAGGAACAAGCTTGTTCTCTGGATGTAGTAAATTACAAACTGTAACAATTTCTGAAAGTGTTGAGTCTGTTACAGGTGTATTTAAGGGAGCTAAGTTTAATAATGTTGTAATTTCAGAAAATAATAAGGAATTCTCTGTAGAAGAAGGAAGCCCAGTTCTATATAACAGTGATAAGACTGCAATAAGATATGTATATGGTGCATCACTAACAGGTGAATATCGTATTCCTGATACAGTAAAAGCAATTTCTGATTATGCATTTGAAAGTCAACCAAATGTTACAAAAGTATATATTCCATCAAGTGTTGTATCAGTAGGTGATGGTGTATTTATTAATTGTTCTAGCTTAACATCAGTTGAATTTGAATCAGGATCTGGTGTAACTTCAATTGGTTATGAAATGTTCTCTGGATGTGCTAATTTAGCAAATGTAAAATTACCTGAGGATTTAGATGAAATTCCAGAAAAAGCATTCTTTAATTGTAAATCATTATTATCTATAAATGCGCCAAAGGCTAAATCAATTGGAATAAGTGCATTCCAGGGATGTTCAAGTCTTAAGACTGCTGATTTTTCTAAGCAAACTACATTTATTGGTCAATATTCATTTTCTGATTGTACATCATTAGAAAGTGTATATATTCCAAAGACAGCTACTCTTGGTGATAATGCATTCTCTAATTGTAGTAAATTATCAAGTGTTACTCTTGAAGAGGGTATTGAAACTTTACCATACAATTTCTTTTCAAAATGTAAGAGTTTAAGTTCAATAGTTTTACCATCAACATTAACAACAATTGATAGTTATTGCTTCAATGAGTCTGGACTAGTTTCATTAGAATTACCTGAATCACTTACAAGTATTTCTTATAATTCATTTTCTGATAATGTATTATTAGAAAGCGTTAAGTTTAATTGCCCATTATTAACTGAATTAGATGATTATGCTTTTTCTAATTGTACAAGCCTTGCTTCAGTTGAATTACCTGAAAATCTTGAGTTCTTAGGATATGGTGTATTCCAAAATTGTACTGCTTTAACTTCAATCACTCTTCCAGATTCATTAAAAGCAATTGGTGTACATACATTTAGAAATTCAGGATTAAAATCTATTACAATTCCACAAAATGTTGAAGTTATGGGTGTATACTATTATGGTGGAACTATTTCTGATTGGACTACATCATATATATTCGATAGTTGTCAACAATTAGAAGAGGTGAAAATTGAAAGTAGCAAAATTGAGACTATTACTGCCTATACATTCTCAAATACTCCGATGTTAAAGAAAATTACTCTACCATCATCATTAACCTCAATTAGACAATATTCATTCTATAATTCTGGAATTGAAGCTATAGAAATACCATTAACAGTTGCAAGTATTGGTAATAATGCCTTTGCAAACTGTAAGAATTTAAATTCAATAACATTGCCTTCAATGCTTGAAACAATAGATGAAAACACATTCGCAGGATGTAGTTCATTAACATCAATTGAATTACCAGAAACTGTTACAACAATTAAAAAATCAGCATTTGCTGGTTCTGGAATTGAGAATATCAATTTAAATAATGTTGGAACCTTTGGTAGTGACGTATTCGCGGATTGTAAAGCATTAACAGCAGTAGAAATATCTTCTACAGCAACATCATTATCAGATAATTTATTCTTTGGATGTACAAATCTTGATACTGTCATTTTGAATGAGGGATTGGCTTCTATTGGAAATTCTACATTTGAAGGATGTAGTTCATTAACATCAATAACACTACCTTCTTCTGTAAATTCTATTGGAAATTTAGCATTTGCTAAATCAGGATTAACTGGAGAATTTGTAATTGGTGAAAGTGTTACTTCATTAGGACATAATCCATTTATGAGCTGTAATAACTTAGAAATAAAGCTTAATAATAATACTGAATTTGTATTTAAAGAAGGCTCATTATTTACTTCTGATAATACTCTAGTATTATTAAATCCATCATTTGTAGGTGAGTTTGTTGTTACAAGTGATATGTCAGTAAATGGATATGCCTTTGCTGGTGTTACAGGATTAACAAAGATTACATTAGCTGAAGGTGTTTCATCTTTAGCACCATATGAATTTGGTGGTACTATTAATGTTGAAGAAATCGTTCTACCATCAACTGTTACAAAGATTCCATCATATGCATTCTCTAATGCAACATTAGATTCATTTACATTACCAGAAACTGTAACCTCAATGGAGGAATATGCTTTTACTAAATGTGATATTAAGAGTATATCTATTTCAAAGTTACTAAAAGAAATACCTAATAATGCTTTTGCTGGTAGCTTAGGATTAGAAGAGATTAATTTCTATGGTGATGTATCAAATTTAACTACAATAGGGGATTATGCATTTGAAGATTGTGAATCTTTAGCTAAAATTAATTTACCTGAAACAATTACTAAATTTGGAGAAAGTACATTTAAGAATACTGGTTTTGTTGAATTTACAATTCCTGCTAATGCTGAATTAGGCTATAGTATGTTTAATTATTGTAAAAAATTAACTACTGTTACCTATGCTGAGGGTGTAACTCATTCTGGTAATTACACATTTGGTTATTGTGAGGCTTTAACTACTGTTAATTTCTCATCAACAATAACTGAGCTTGGCTATGGATTATTTAATTACTGTACAGCTTTAAAGACTTTACGTCTTCCTGAAAATTTAGTTCAAACATCAGAATGTTTTGATTATTCTGGACTAGAAACTGTAATTATTCCTGCTGGAATAAAAACAATTGGTAGTTATACATTCTACTCATGTGAAAATTTATCAAATGTTATTTTTGAGGGTGAAATTGAAGAAATTTCATATGGAGCATTTAATGGTTGTACAAAGATTGAGAAGCTTGTTATTCCTTCTTCAAATCTAAAACTAATTGCTTCTTCTGTTTTCTCTGGTTGGACAGCAGATCAAACAATTTGCTTCACAACCTCTCAAGGACATATTAGTAGTATTTCCGATTTATCTGCATGGGGAACATTCTCTCAATGCTCTGCTAATATAATTTATGATTATGTAGAAGAATAGTTATTAAAAAAATATTTATAAACAAGAATCTGAATAAGATTCTTGTTTTTTTTTTAATTTAAAATTAATAAAAGTATATTTTTTTAATCTAAATTTAATCTTTTTTTAATGATTAAAATAATAAATTTCGAATT
>CAMEJG010000070.1 GCA_945919465.1 uncultured Anaeroplasma sp.
AGAGAAAAAAGTATAGAAAAAAACTATACTTTTATCATTAATTTATATTATATATTTCAGCTGCTGATTACCCTATAAATCATTAATATTTGAAGCATTTATGCCTATAAAAGAAAAAATAGCCAATACTTACGTATCAGCTATACTTGACTCTTATGGAGGCCCCGAACGGATTCGAACCATCGATCAGGCAGTTGCAGTGCCGTGCCTTACCACTTGGCTACAGGGCCATAAGTCAGCGTATTTATTGTATCAAATTACAAATGTCATGTCAAGAAAAATTTTATTTGAAATTCAACCACTTAACCATTATATTTTTTCATTTTAATTCTATCATAAACAATTCCCAAAATACCAGCAATTAATAATATAAAACCAATTATAAGTATTATATTAGAAATTATAGTAATTATATTCATAAATGATATTTGCATAGCATTCATTGAAGCATTAGCGTCTTCAAAAAATGGATCATTAAAACCTTCATTAACACTATCACTAAAATTAGTGAATATTTTGGAAAATAGTTTCATCATAAAACTTGTAAATATCATAGCTAATCCTCCAAATGGCATAAAATAAAATATTTTTTGCCAATGCTTCTTAGCACCTTTTTCAATATCCTCTAAACCCCCATTAGTATATTCCTTTTTATCAAAATCATAAGTACTAGTATCACCTAATAATTCCTCATAAGTCATATCTAATACCTTAGAAAGTCTTGGAAGACTATTAGTATCTGGTAAAGATAAATTATTTTCCCATTTATAAATTGTTTGTCTTGAAACATCACAAGCAAAAGCTAGATCATCTTGAGTCAAACATTTTTCAATTCTTTTATTTTTAATTTTTTCACCAATTGTCATAATTATATACACTTCCTAACACTAATAATTATATATGATAAAATAAAAAATATATATAAATATTTATTTACATCTATGTAAATATTAGTTTACATTCTATTCAAGAGCAAAACTAGTCCACTTAACTTTATTATATGCCATAATATCATCAGCTTTTTTCATTTCAGATTTCTCATAAAATCCTACTGCATTTTCATGTGAACATACATATAGACTAATCTTATCTTCTCCTCCTGAAAGCTCTAATGCTTTTTTTATTAAGAAAACCTATTCCCATATTACAAAAATCTCTAATAACACCTAAATCAGTTACAAATAACCAATAAGCAAAATCACTAATAGCAAATAAAACTCCAACAATATTATTATTAGTATCTTGCTATAAGACTAATAGAGACACTATTTACTAAGCTATTAATTCTATTTTCAAAATCCTCTTTAGGATATTGAAATCCTAAATCACTTTTCTTCAAAAAATCTACATATTCTTCCTTTGTAATTCTTTCATTTTTAATACTAAATTCAATATAATAATCTCTTTTTTTATTATATAACAAATTATATTAAAAAAATATTATTAATTATTGCAAATATAAAAATAAATGCTATAATCTATTTGTCCTTTTCAATTGGACGCATACAAATAATGTTGGAAAAATTATAAAAGACAGTGGAAAAAGTATGTCTTGAGGAGGTATGCGAAATGGAAGGACAAATAACAAAAGAAGGACTCGCACGTGTCCTAAAACAACTACGTGTAAAGAATAATTTAACTCAGCAAGAGCTTGCTGATATGCTTTATTGTGACATCCGTCAAATTAGACGTTATGAAACAGAAGGTACTGATAAGCTTGCTGTAGTTAATCTTTATGCTTTAAAATTCAACATTAATTCATTAAGCATCTTGAGCCAAGCTCAAGGTGCTTTTTGAATTTTTATAGGACATTTGATGTCCTCACACTATTTTATTTCTTCTAATATAATATGAGCTGTAGTATGAAACTACAAAAGATTAAATGAATATGCATACAAGAATTCATAAGAATTATATTATTAAAAATACATGCAAAAAATTTAATCGAAACAATTTAATATGAAAGCCACCTTCAGCAAATAATTAGTGTGGAAATGATAAAGGGAAAAGATTTGTGGCTTGTAAAAAGCCGGCTTCTGCAAATAATATGAAAATGGATAAATGCCGGCTTGTTCTTCTTATAGGAGGTAGATAATATGTTTATTGAAGAACTAGAAAATAATTCTTTATGTATTAACACAAAGGGAGGTTTATACTATAATACTACCTTTGATGCTAATCTTGATATTTTCTCTATGGCAACACGCTTTTTAGATGAAAATAAATTATATAAACAATTTAATAAAGCATTTAGCGAAAACAAATATCTTCTTACAGCAAATATCTTATATTTATTAGATATTAGAAATGGTAAAGGAGAAAGAAGAGTATTTAAATTCTTCTTTAAAGAAATGTGTTATAAAGATCAAAAATTAGCTGAAATTATCCTTAATCAAATTCCTAATTTAGGAAGATATGATTATCTTTTTGAATCATATAATACACCTTTATGGGATAAAGCCCTAAATATAATATCTAATCAATTAAAAAAAGATATATCTAGTGATACTCCTTCTTTGCTTGCTAAATGGATGCCATCTCTTAGAAATCATAATGTGAATAACAATTTCGCTAAAAGACTCTCTAAAATGCTTAAAATGAGTGAAGCAGAATACCGTAAGACTTTATCTAATCTAAGAAGTAAAATTGATATTGTTGAGAAGAAAATCAGCAATAGAAATTACCAAATAAATTATGAAAAGGTTCCTTCTAAGGCAATGAAAAACTATCAAAATGTCTTTTTTAAATATGATTATGAAAACTTCACTAACTATTTAGCTTCTTTAAAAAAAGGAGAAGCTAAAATTAATACAAAAGGTTTAGCTCCTTATGAATTAGTTAAACTAGCATTAGAAAATAAAGGCAATCCAGAAGTAATTAATCAATTATGGGAAAAACAAGAAAACTACTTCACTAATAGCACTAATTCTAATGTTTTAGTTATTGCAGATACATCTGGTTCAATGAGTAGCTATAATAATATTCCAATTTCTTCAGCAGTTGGTCTTGCTATATATTTAGCAGAAAGAAATACTGGAATATTTCACAACAAGTTCATAAATTTTTCTTCATATCCAACTCTTCAAACTATTTCAGGGTCTAATCTAACTGAAATATTAGAAAATTTAGATTATGATAATTGGGATTCAACGACCAATATTAATAGGGCTATGAGTTTAATCCTTAAGACTACAAAAAAATCAAGGGATGATGCGCCTAGCCATTTATTAATAATATCTGATATGGAATTTGATAGCTGTGTTGAGGAAAAAACAAATTATTTCTATTGGAAGGAAGAATACCAAAAATATGGAATTAAAATGCCAAAAATTATTTTTTGGAATGTAGCAGGTAATTCTTTAGGTATTCCTGTAACAAAAAATGAAGATGGGGTAGCCATAGTATCTGGTTTTTCTTCATCAATATTCAAAGGAATATTTGATATTGAAAATTATAATCCTATTGAGGTTATGAAAGAAATTCTAAAGCCTTATATGGATTTAATAACACTAGAATAAAGGAAGGCAAAATAGCCTTCCTTTTAGTTATTATTATCAATATTATCATCTACTAATTCTGAAGTATTAATTACTTTATTTGCTTCTTTATTATAATAAACAAAATCACTATTTAAGGTAATAATTTTATCAGCATACTCTTTAGCCTTACATAGATCATTTCTTGTATTAAAATAATACATCAATGTAAAATAATTACCAATATTTACATAATTAAGCCTATTATTACAATTAATAAAAGATTCAATATTAGCTATCTCTTCATTTGTAGAAAATACTATTAAATATCTTTCTAAATTTGCAACAATGGCTTTATTAATTTTATTTCCTCTTAAGGATTCTAAAACCATTTTGGCATCATCATATTGTTTTTTATTAATATGATAATTAATTGCTGCAATATCATAAATTCTTTTATGATATTTATTCTTAGGTACCTGACACTCTTCAAATAAATTACAAGCCTCATCAATATTATAAGAAAATGTATAATTTGCTAAAACTATGTTTAAATAATTAATAGTATTTGGATGTAATTTATTATTCTTAATCAGCAATAATTCCTTTTTAAAACTAGAATAGGATAGTTCTTTATTAATTTTATTAAGAACCTTATTTAATGGATTAAAAATTAATGCAAATGCAAATAAAATAATAAATGATACTACAAATAATAGAACATAAGAAATCCATGGTTGAAATGGAATCAAATTATTCATGTTAAGTATTATAACTATACTTACTAATATGACAATGATCATAATAGATATTGATTGTAATATTAATTGCTTATTAGAAAATATTCCCTCTGGTAAAGTTTTTTCTAAATTACCTTCTTTATTAGAATTAGGAATTTTCTTTAGCATTCTTACAATAACCATTATAGAAAGAACTATTGAAAAAATAAATAGAGTCGCATTTAACATTGAAATTCTATTACTATCAGAATACATCATAATTGAAGATAAAACTCCAATAACAATAGTAATAATTCTGCTTAATGGTAATTTTCTATTCTTTATTCCTTCTAATATTAAAAAAATAGTAAATAAAACATATAAAATTACTGGTAAATAAACAATTTCATCAGCTAGAATTAAACCTAAATCTCCATCCATTTTTCCAAAGAATGATAGTAATAATATACTAAGCATTGAAATTAATTCTAGTAAATAGAATATAATAACATTAATTTTTTTCATATAATTTCCCTACTTCTTTTTAGCTACAATCATAAATCTATCTTCAGTAGATTCAATATAGCCTTTATTTTTTAATATTTCATTTAATTTTTCAAGTTTATCTATATATCTTTCAACACTAAAATCAACAAATTCCCATTTTATTATTTTAGCAAAATAAACTAAAGCTCCTAAATCTAAAAAATGATTTTTTGAAAAATATTGATTTTTATAAATTATTTCAAAACCATTTTCTTCTAAAGACTTAATTGCCTTATCTAAGGTAACATCAGGAAACTTTATTTTATAATTCTCATCAAAATATGAAATTAAATCATAATTATTATAAGCTCCAACCTGCTGAGCGATAAATAATCCATTATCCTTTAATACCCTTTTAACCTCTTTAATATCATATGATTCATGATGATTTAAAACAATATCGAATAAATTATCACCAATATTAATAAGCTTATCATCATCTAATATAGGATACACTGTAATACCAAGTGGAGTTAATTTTTCTTGGCATAGTTTTATATTGGGTGGATATGCCTCAGTTACTGAGGTGTTTTGATATGGATGTTTAAAGCTTAATAATAGTTCTCCACCACCAGTTCCCATATCTAAAATATTATGACTTTGAACCTCTCATGACTATAAGTCATAAGATTCTAACTTCTATCTTCTAAATTA
>CAMEJG010000071.1 GCA_945919465.1 uncultured Anaeroplasma sp.
ACAATACCATATTTTTCTTCTGGCGTCCTTTGAGTATATTGTCTTGGCATAGCTTGACCTCCTTAATATACTTAAATGATACCAAAATTATTATAAAATGGTAGGGTGGTTAAAATTTGTGGTCACTATTGATATTAATGAGATGGGAATTGTTGCAATCTTGGGTGAATCAGGTAGCGGGAAATCTACCTTTTTAAAGCTTTTGGCTAAACTTGATTCACCAACAGAAGGTGAAATCATAATTGATGGAAAGAATACTAGCGAATATGATTTAGATGAAATGACCTCATACAGATTTCAAAACATTTCCTTTATATATCAAGATTATCACCTTGTAGAAACTATGAGTGTTTTGGATAATGTAATGATGCCACTATTGATTCGAAATTATTCATATAAGGAAGCAAAAGAATTAGCTAAGAAGGTGATTTTTGATGTGGGTCTTGATAAACTAATTCATAAAAGATGTAATAAGCTTTCTGGCGGTGAGGCACAAAGATGTGCTATTGCTAGAACTTTGGTAACAAATACTAAAATTATTGCGTGTGATGAGCCAACTGCCAATTTGGATTCTAAGAATGCAAGTGAAATAATAAAACTTTTAGCAAAGCTTGGAAAAGATAGATTGGTTCTTATTATTACTCATAATTTCCATGAATTAGAAGAGGTTGCAGATAGAAGAATTGTTTTTAAGAATAATGAAATTATTCTTGATGAAAAGATAAATGTGGTTGAATCTGCTTCAAATTTGCGCAAGGAATGTGAAAGCATTACTTTTAAAAACTTAATAAAAATGTCTTTTTTGAATTTGTTTAAAAATCTAAGTAATGCACTTTTTATACTTGTTGCAAGCTTACTATTTGTGTCACTAATGGTTATTACTTTTACTGCAGAAAATATATCATTGAATCAATATAAGTATACTAATCGATTCGTTAATGTTAAAGAAAACTCTGTTTATGTTTTAGCTAATAAGGATAAGCCTCTTGATATCGCTTATTTTGAAGGATATGAATCCTATAATATTAATCCTAGTGAGGAATTAAAAGATACATATTATGAGATTAAAGATTTAAAGAATATGGATCTTTATTATTCTAGTGAGAGACCAAGTCTACTTATAGGAAGATATCCTAGCGATGCAAATGAAGTTTGCATTAACTTAGAGGGAAACCTTACGCCATATGAATGTCAGGCGTATTTAAATAGAAGTATTTCAAACTATAAGATGGGGGAAGAATTTACAATTGTTGGCGTTGCAAGTAGTGCTAAAAAATCTTATCTATTTGGAAATGATTACTTGATGACGCTTGCGAAATTAATTAATAGTGACATTAAAGTATGTATTAATTATGATGGGAAATTAGAAGCTTTAAACTCCCAAACATCAACAACTAGAGTGTATGATTATTCAACTATTCTATGCGGGGATATCGAAAAGAATAAAATAACTTTTCCAAAAGAAATGGAAGGTTTTATCACTAGAGTAGATATTTATTATGAAACGGATGATGACTATCATTTGTCGAATACAGATGATTTTATAATTGAATATGATGGGGAAGAAACTATTTTAGAAGTAGGTATGGATTATATGTTTGATTGCGTTTATGATGCAATTATTTATAACGTGGATACAAATAAAGAAATATCTTACTGGAATAGTTTGGGGTATTATGCAGTTGATATGAAATATTATTCTTGCGATTTAGAGTTCATAGATAATGCATCAATTTATGCGTCAATTGGTTTAATTTATGCGATTATAGTTACATCCATTGTGATTTTCAGTTTTATTTTTGTTACTTTGTTTAAACTTTCAAATAAGAAGTATTTAGTGCTTAATTCCTTAGGAATGAATAAAACCAAAATTAAACAATTAATTTCTTTGGAATTCATATGGCATATATCTATTGCAACTGTTATTGCTTTAGTTGTATCAGTTATTGTTTTGAATGTTTATTATATTGATTTATCTATAATTGGTATTTGTACGAAATCTATTATTTCTATAATTGTTTTCTTGTGTTTCACTGTTTTGGTTTTAAATCGATTTGTTTTATCAAAGAAAAAAGACTTTAGTAAGGGAGGTAAGAGAAATGATTAATCTTATTCAAATTACAAAAAGTTTTCATGATAATTTAGTTTTAAGGGGTATTGATTTAGAATTACCTAATACAGGATTAATTACCGTTTTAGGCGAGTCTGGTTCTGGAAAATCCACATTATTAAGTATATTGGGTGGACTTGATAGACCTTCTAAGGGTGAAATATTATTTGATGGTAAAACAATTAATGACATGGATGATTATAGAGAAAAGAATATCTCCTATATTTTCCAAGATTGTTTTTTATTAGAAAATAATACGGTTTATGATAATTTATATCAGTATTTGCTTTTATTAGGTATAACAGATATAAAAGAGGCTGAAAGAAGAATTAATCAGGCTTTAAATATTGTAAAACTAAAAAAGTATAAAAAACATGAAGTTAAAAACTTAAGCGGTGGAGAACGTCAAAGGGTAGGTATTGCAAGAGCCATCCTAAGAAAGAATAAAATTATTCTTGCAGATGAACCTACAGGGAATTTAGATATTGATAATGCTAGATTAATAATGGATATTTTAAAGGGTGTATCTAAGGATTCCTTAGTAGTTTTAGTAACGCATAATAAACTTCTTGCAGAGGAATACTCAGATAAGATTTATACATTACTTGATGGAAGTATTACTAATACCTATACGCCTATAGGTGACAAGGCTGATTTTTCAAATAATATTTATTTATCTGATTTTACTTTGAATGAAGTATCGAAAGATGAAATTAAGATTCAAACATATGATATTGATAAGCTCGATATTAGTTTTTACTCTATTCGTGGTCAAATATATTATAAATCTAATCAAAAGATAAAAAATATTGAGGATGGTCCATATACTTTATTAAATAAAAGAGAAGAGAATTCTTTTAAAAAAGTACAAAATATATCATTAGAATATAATGAAGTCCCTTATAAGAAAAATAGAAGAAAAGAAGCAGTATTATATTTCTTTAATAAGTCAAAGCTAAATGTATTAAATCGTATATTTTTAGTGTGTATTGGATTTTTGTTATTTATAGTTTCCTTCTTTTTAACTATGTCAACAAAGGTGGATGAAACAAAGGTTAGATATACAGATACAGCATATCTAGTTAATAAAAATATCCATAATGATGGGAATGGCAAGCATTTGGATTCTTCTTCTTTAGAAGATTTAATTATTGAGAATAAAGTAACAGATATAGTGGAAGAACAAGTGTTTGATTTCTATTTATTCTTTAATTCGTATGTGAAGGGGAAAAGCGAAAAAGCACTTTATGCACCTTTGGAATATAATAATAAGAGTGTACTATATGGGGTTTCTACTGTAAATAAGAATGAAGTCATTGTATCTAAGGCTTTAGCTGATTCAATTAGAGGGGATATAGCTTTAGAAAACATTTTGGACTATAGTTTGAATATTAATGGAACAAAAAACAACAAAAGAATTGTAGGAATTACAGATTCGCAAAATTATGAAGTATTCTACTATAATGAAATGGAATACTCTTTGGGGATGAATGCTTTTTCCTTTGATGGAACGTACAAAAAGATTTTAGTTGTTGATGATTATTTAAATGAAAGTATTTCATTGACTAGAGGTAATTTGCCCAAAAATAAAAAAGAAATATTAGCCTTAGATGATGGTAAAACTGAAATTTCAAGTAAGATGGGTGAATACTTAATTTCCGGGTTTTATGAGCTCGATGCATCTATAGCAGAAGATGATAAATATGAGTATATTTTATCTATAGAAGCTGCCTCATTTAGAAATGAATATAATATGATAAGAAAAATCTTTAATTCAAAACAAGTAAAAAATTATTTATTCAATTTACATATAGATAATGTATATAAGAATGTGTGCTTAGAAAAAGATTATCAATATGATGCATTCTTTGGTGAAGCGCACGAAAAACTTATATCCTTTGTTGTTCCGTCTTTGGGTATTTCTGTTTTAATTTTGGGCTATGTAATTTTGATGTCGTTCCTTATGATAAGAAAAATGGAAGATAAATTGGCTTTTGAAAGAGTATTAGGTAAAAAGAAATTTGATGTTACATTAAAGGTTTTGTTATCTTCTTTGATTGATGCAATAATCTTTATTGGTGTTCCATATCTTTTATCTGGTTTTGTATTACTAGGATTAATTAAACTAAATAAAACATTTAGTTTAGGTCTATCTATTATAAATCCATATTCAAGCGTTTCTTTCTATATTGTATTACTAGGAATGGTTTTATTATATGGACTTTTCATAATGATTGCATCCATGTTAAAACTTAAATCTAATCCGTCTTCTTTAATGAAAAGAATAAAAAAATAATTAGTATCCATAAAAGATTCCCATCTAATAATTTACATCTAATCCTCTTATAATGTAAGAAAGCATTGTAGGAGGATTTTATTATGGCTAAAGAACAACATGGATGGCACAGTCCAGAAGAAAAAATGTATTATATTGAAGAATACTTTAATTCAGGATTATCATTAACAAAATTTTGTAATAGTAAGGATATATGTAGATTAACCATATCTACCTGGATAAGACATTATAATTCAGCGAACCTTATTGCAAAGAATACATTTCAAGATGTAACTCCAATTTTCAAGCAAGAGCCCCAAAGTATAAATAGCTCTATTAAATTAACCTTACCTAATGGAATATCCTTGGAATTTGATAGTTCTATACTTCACTTAGTTATTGGAGAATTTAAATGATAGATTTAAGTAAAGTAAATGAGATATATCTTTACACCGGTACTACAGATTTTAGGTATGGAATTTATGGTTTATCTAGGTTAGTTTTAAACCAATTTCAAAGAGATGAGATTAAACATAACTTATACTTATTTTGTAGTAAATCAAAGAAATGCATAAAGATATTAGAGTTTGAAGAAAATGGAGTATGGATGCATTATAAAAAACTTGATGTAGGTAAATATATTTACCCTGATGCAGGAGAAATGGGTACGATAACTAATGATGATTTAGCTGTATTACTTAATGGATTAGACTTTGTATATAGATTAGAAGGAAAATTGAATAAAAAATATGATTTATATTAAACTTTTTTTCTTTAGGCCTACCTTCTTTTGAACCATCATGGATTTTAGATAAATCTTTAAATTTAAATCCATATGGCTTTATAATATCAGATTCATCGACATTAATCATAACA
>CAMEJG010000072.1 GCA_945919465.1 uncultured Anaeroplasma sp.
TAAAGGATTATAATTATTTACTTGTTGATGTGCTAGGAAATGAAAATATTGAGTTTCATGGAATATTAACTCACATAAATGGATCGATTATTAAATTTCCTATTGTGGTAAAAGATGAAATTAAACAATTTGTAAAATTAGAAAATAGTTTTAAACGCTATACGATAAATTTAAAAAAATATTTATTAGGTAGTGAAGAACTTCATTATTCGAATGATAATTTGTTAGATTCTATTGTTAGTTTTGAACTTTATTTTAGAAGTAATAGTAGAGAAACAGTATTTATAGACAATCTTGAATTATCTAATTATCCATATGAAATTAATTATATTGATAAAGAAAAAACTGAAAAAATTGATGAGTCTATAATAATTATGAAAGGGAACTAATATGAAAAGGATTGGAATGATGCTAGATTGCTCTAGAAATGCAGTTAAAACTGTAAAAGAGATAAAGCATATTATCGATGTATTAAAGAAATGCAATTACAATCAAATACTTCTTTATATTGAAGATACTTTTGAATTAGATGGTGAGGCTTATTTTGGATATCTTAGGGGAAGATATACAAAAGAAGAATTAAAAGAAATTGATAGATATGCAGTTAGTCAAGGTTTTGAAGTTGTTCCTTGTATTCAAACATTAGCTCATTTAAATCAAATATTCAGATGGAACGCTTACACTGATATAAATGATTTAAGTGATGTTTTGCTTTGTGGAAATGAAAAAACATATAATCTTATTAATAAAATGTTTGATACAGTAGCAGAATGTTTTAGTTCAAACAAAGTAAATATTGGTATGGATGAAGCCTATCTTGTAGGATATGGTAAATATAGAGGAGATAAAACAGAAATAATTCAAAGCGATGTCTTTATTAATCATGTTAATAAAGTATATGAATTAGCTAAAAAACATGGTCTTGAATGTTTAATGTGGTCCGATATGTTTTATAGAGTTTGTTCTAATGGAAAAGATTATTTTGAGCCAAAAGTAGAATTTAAAAAGGAACTTGTTGAAAAACTACCTAAAGATATCACTTTAATTTATTGGGATTATTATCATTATAAATCTAGTGATTATGAAAAAATGTATAATTGTCACAAACAATTTAGTAATAAGATTGCTTTTGCAGGTGGAATCTGGTCATGGAGTGGTTTTGTTCCTCAAAATAAATATGCTTTAAGTGTAATTACACCTGCTATTAAAATGATTGCAGAAAATAACATTGATGAAGTTTTTTTTACTGCTTGGCAAGATAATGGTGCGGAATGTCCATTTTTTGCTTCATTACCATCAATATTTTACGCAGGAATGAAGACTTCTAATCCAAATTTAACAATTAGTGAAATTAAAGAATTATTTTATAAAACATTTAATATTAAGTTTGATGATTTTATGAAATTGGATTTACCAAATCAATTAACGAAAGATAAAGGCTTATTTAATCCAAGTAAATATTTATTATTTAATGATCCATTTTTAGGAATTTGTGATTCGACAATCATGGGAAATGAAAGTGAATTATATAAAACAAGGAGCAGAATTTTAAGAAATTTAAGCAATAAAATGAATGAATTTTCATATATTTCAATGTTTTATGCTTCACTATGTAAAGCTCTTGAATATAAAGCGGATCTAGGATTTAAAACAAGAAAACTTTATAAGGAAAATGATAAAGAAGGATTAAAACAATTATTAAAACAATATGATTTATCGATTAAATATATAAAAATTGCTTTAAATGATTTTAGAATTGTTTGGTTTGAGCAAAATAAATCATTTGGATTTGAAGTTCAAGAAATTAGATTTGGTGGATTAATTGAAAGATTGTTATCTTGTAAAAATAGATTAATTGAATTTATTGAAGGAAAAATCGAAAAAATTGAGGAACTTGAGCAAGTAATATTGAATGTTGAAGGCGAATTTAAGAATGCAATTAAAGGTAAACCAACAATAATTAACAACTATCAATTTAATGCCTCTACGTGTATAATTTAAAATATGGGAAAAGCTGCTATTTTACAAAACCAAACAAATATACGTATTTATAACCAAGTTAGAATTATTGAATTATTTAAAGAAGGCCCTAAATCTTGTTCAGATTTAGCAAAGATTTTGAATTTAAGTAATACTGCAGTTGAAAGAATTGTAGATGAATTAGCTTCAAATAATATTGTTGAACTTGATAAAAATCCAGAAGGACAAAACAAAAGAGGAAGAAGACCTGATATTTATAAAATTAATAAAGATTTTGGCGTGGTTGCCGGAGTAGATCTATCTGGAAGAGATGCTATTATTTGTATTTCCGATTTAGATAATAATATTTTAGCAAGAGATGAAGTTAAAAATGTTTTTATTTATGATGAAAATATTTTTAATGAGATAGGTGAAAAAATAAAAAGAATGCTTAAACTTGATTGTTGTGAAGGTAAAAAATTGCTAAATATTACTATTGCATCTCCTGGAAAAATTAATCCTACAGATTACTCATATGTATATGCTCCACGTATTAAAGATTATTCAAAAACTAATCTTCACGATTTTTATAAAAAAATGTTTGGAGTACATGTTTATGTTTATAATGACGTAAATATTGGTTTAATTGGAGAAAGAAAATATGGAAAAAGCATAGATAATGCAAAAAATGTTTTCTTTGTTCATATTGATATTACCGCTGGCTCTGCTTTAATTTTAAATAATAGATTATATTATGGTGCAAATGGATTTGCTGGTGAAATCAATAGTTTTAATGATTTTGATAATATTTCTACTGATTTAAATAATTGGAGATTTTTAACTATTACTGATGTTTGTGTGGAAACTAGAGAACAAGCAAATAGAGACCCATCTCATCCTTTATTTAATAGAGAACAAGTTAAATTTGAAGAAGTTTGTGATTTGCTAGAATCAGGGGATCCTCTTGTTACTAGAGTTGTTGAAAAAATTGCTAAATATGAAGCTTTACAATTACTTTGTGTAAACAATATTTTAGATTTAGATGATCTTGTAATAGAAGGAAAGATTCTTCTTTTAGGTGATAAATTTAAGAAAATGATTCAAAAATATTATGTTGAATTTGATAACAACCATAATAATGCAAAAATTTTATTTTCAAATATTACTGGTGATGCCATTATTTTAGGTACGATTTATCAAGCAATTAATAGAGCTTTTCTTAGACAATTTGAAAAGATTATAGTTAAAAAATCTAATGATTCTGTTTTTAAATTAGATGAATATTTTCATGACTCAATTTAATAATATGGAAAAATTAGAGATAATAGATTTAAGTGCTGCATATCATATTAAAAAAGAAAAGAAGGATTTAGTTGTTTTAAGGCACCTTAATTTAACTATTAATTCCAATGAATTTGTAGTAATAGTTGGGAAAAGCGGATGTGGAAAAACAACTTTATTAAAGTGTATTGCTGGATTTCAAGTATATGCAGGTAAAATACTAAAAGATGGTATTGACATAGAAAACATAAAAACGAAGGATCGTAATTTATCATATGTAACACAATATAATAGACTTTTTCCAATGAAAACTGTTTTTGATAATATTGCTTTTCCTTTAAAAATGGCAAATTCTAGTTATGAAGAGATTAATTCTCGTGTTGAAGAAATTGCAAAATTATTAAATATTGAATTATTACTAGCTAGGAAACCAAGACAATTATCTATTGGTCAACAACAACGAGTATGTATTGCAAAAGCGTTAATTAAAGAAGCAGATATTATTTTAATGGATGAACCATTTTCAGGACAAGATGCTCCTTTAAGAGAAGAGCTTTGTAATATTTTAAAAGATGTAAGTAAAAAAAGTAATTCAACATTTATTTATGTAACTCATGATAGCAATGAGGCTTTAAAACTTGCGGACAAAATTGTTGTTATAGGAGATAATGGAAAAATAGAACAAGTTGGTACAACTAGTGATATTATACTTAACCCAAAAAATAATTTTGTAAAAGAGATGTTTAAAGATAGTAACGTTTTAAGTCGTGACATGGTAAATAGAAATGATTAATTTTTATAATGAAGATGAAGTGAAAAAATTAAAGAAAAAAAATAAAAATAATTTAGTAATTATTGTTATTTTAAATATTGTTTCTTTCATCGTTTTACTTTTATCTTTTATCTTTATTAAATTAAATGTTGCTTTGTTTGAAGCAATTATTTTTATAACGACTATTTTAATTGTTTGTTTTGATATCTATTTTATAGATGTTATTTATTTGTATAACAAAATGTATATAAAATTTTTGACAAAAATGGTTAGTAATAAGAAGATACAAATTCAAGTATTAAAATTTGATGTTTCTATTACTAAACAAACAAGAAATAATATTCAAATAAATAAAGTGCTTATTGTTAATGATTCAATTGAAAAAGAAGTTTACATTGAAAGTTCTAAAGTTAATGATTTTTTAAAAATAACTGATATTTCATATTGTTTTTTAGTAGATAATTTTATTGTAGGGGTTGAATAATATGAAAACTATTAAGGAAAGAAGTAAAACTCATTTTATATATAAATGGTATTTATATGTCTTTTTGTTAATCGTTTTTATTGTTCTTGATATTCTTATTATTTCTTATATTATTAAACCTAAAAGTAATGAGAAAGTTACTATTTTTGTTGGATCTAGTAAAGTTAACAACGATCTATTAGAGGATAAAATTTATTCATTAAATGATAATAATTTGAAGGAAGTCAATATTTTAGATTATTCTCCTGATGACTATTATTTTGGGGTTTCTTTAACAAGTGCTGGTGTTGTTAATACTGATCTAATTATCGTTCCATTAGATAAAATAAATGAATCGTTTGCCGCACAATATTGTAAAAGAATCGATGAAATGGAATTTAAGATTAATTATGATTTTGAATTTATTTCATACTCATCTATTAATTATGGAATAAAGGTATATTCCAAAGATTTAAATATATCATTTTTTGAAAAATATATTACATATAATGAAGAAGAAAATGACTACTTAGAATATGGATTATTTTTTAATAAAGATAGTGTAAACTTGAAAGATTTGTTTAAAGAAACTAATAGTAAATATTCTAATAATGCAACAAAAGTATTTTACGGATTAATGGATGAAGAAAATGAATAAAAGAATTGATAAAGAAAAAAGAAAACAA
>CAMEJG010000073.1 GCA_945919465.1 uncultured Anaeroplasma sp.
AAAGTGGATTATATGTCACCAGATCAATTAGCAGAGAAAAGCTCAGATCAGATGATAAAAGAACAAAAAGATCAATTCGTTTGTAACATTCTAGAAAAATTAGGATATTTAAATAAAGTTGTTAAGGCAAACATTGTATACGAGAAAGAGTCTACAGTTGCTGCAATTCCTACAGATGGATGTACAATTTTTGTATCTTGTAAAAACTCCAAATCTTTTACACCTGATAATGAGTTTAGTAAAAAACCTATTTATATTGAAATGGATAATACAGGTTCACTGACAACAACATGTGATAATCAAATTAAGGATTTGACAGCTGGCTTGGAGATTCAGGACAAAGATATCGTAAGAATACTAGATGGTACAGTAGATGGCCTAAGAGAAGTGGCAATCTCTATGAAGGCTGGAAAAATTGGTATGAAGGTTGGAGTAAAGGATAATTGTCCTGTATATACAATTCTCTTCACAACAAAAGATATTTTGCCTCAATTAGATACAAAAGATTATGAAATGACAACTGAAATCAGTTTTAAAATCATGCCTAGTATTTCAGATGGTGGAAAGCAGCTTGTATACGAAATTGATTGGGAGAGAGCATTAGAAGTAGATCCAGGTGAAACTGCTACTTTAATGCTATCATTAGCAAATGGAACTACTGTATGCTTGCTTGCTATAATTGCCTATTTGTTAAAAAGAAAAATTTTCGTTTCTGCAAGCAATTAATATTCCTGTATTAAAATATGATATGTTATAATAAAACTACAATCTAATATATATGAGGGGGGATAAGTATGGAGATTACAATAAAAAATAATAAGTTAAATTATGAGATATTAAAGAAGAATGGCCAATATTTTTTCCCATCGAGTTTTGTATTAATTTTTAAACTGGTTTCATTATATTATGTTGTAGTGATACTAATAAGCATTTTTAGGAATCGATTTAAACTATGGACAATATTTATTGTACCGTTAGCAATTATCATTGTTAAAATACTGATCAATTATTTTGCTAGAAAACTAATAGATATTCACAAGGAATTATTTAATAAAGAAGAAACCTCTTTTGATTTAGTGTTTTTAGATAACGGCATAGATGTAGTAGAAGAAACACAACATTATTTAACGGAATATAAAAGCATAAAAGAAGTAATCGATTCAGGAACACTTATTGTGATTCAAGTTAAAGAAGATGCACCTATTTATTTTGAAAAGAAGAATGCTACAAAAGATCAATATGAGGAAATAAGGAATATCTTCGAAAAGAATAATATACTTTGTAATATGAAAGATATCTAAATGATCAATCTATTTATATTTGATAGCGAGTGATTTGATAGTGATTTAGAAGATAGTAATACTTTTTCTTTTTACTAATAGAATAAGAGTACATTGGAAGCTACCAGAGAAGATAATAAGCTGGTAGCTTTTTTGTTGAACAAAGCAACAAGGTTTAATTGATAGTATATAATTATTATTTATGATGTTAGAATATCTATAGTTGTAAATATTCTTAGTGTGTGAGGTCAGATAAAATGGAGTCATTAATTGTTAAAAATAATCATCAGAATTATGCGAATTAAAAAAAATAAGATTCTTCTTTTTTTATTTTATATACAAATTCTTTGTTCTATGCGGAGCACTCTTAGCATTATTAGCCGCATTGATTAGCGTATTTAATGG
This sequence comes from uncultured Anaeroplasma sp., assembly GCA_945919465.1. Classification (GTDB taxonomy): domain Bacteria; phylum Bacillota_I; class Bacilli_A; order Acholeplasmatales; family Anaeroplasmataceae; genus Anaeroplasma. The sequence continues at coordinate 1,686 of CAMEJG010000073.1, forward strand.
TGATATGTTTGATTTTATTAAATCTTCTCTAGTATTAGTTATTTTGTGTATATTACCTTTTGTTCAATCAGAAGTTATGTTGAAAAGATTCATAAAACTTCAAAAAGAAAAATATGGATCAGATCAGGTAAGTATCGATTTAATATTTGATAATGATGGAATTATTTCAGTAGAACAATCTACTCAAAATAAGAGTAAAATCATGTATAAGGATATTAAACAAGTTATAGAAACAAAAGAAATTATATCAATTATAAGTAAAGCTGGATATACAACATTTTTTGAAAGAAAAAATGTGGAATTAAATGATCTCGAAAAATTAAAACAATTCTTTGATAAACAGAATATTCTATGGGAAAAATCAATATGTAATATATTTTAAGATTGATAAGTTGACTTCTGAAATAGACAATTAAATAATGAAACTTGCAACACAGATTATTGAAGATATTAGAAATAGCCAGTCATCAAATCATCAGGAGACAGTTCTTATAAATACCTACAGAATTTCTATTCTAACCATGATGAAACAAACCAGGCAGTTTCTATTGCTTTAGGCTTATCTGAAGATATCCTAGGTGATAAAGGTGTATGTAGAGTACATGGTGGTGGATTTGCAGGTACGATCCAGGCCTTTGTAGAAGATGATTATGTAGAAACATATAAGACTGAAATTGAAAAGTATTTTGGTGAAGGTTCTTGCCATATTCTTAAAGTAAGAAAGTATGGCGGTAAGAAAGTAGAATTATAAGCATTAGAAAACCTCTTTGATATGAGAATCAAAGAGGTTTTCTTTACTATAGAATTGATTTTCTCCAAGTGATGTTCTGCTTATCAAAAAATGCATGTAGTCTCTCAATGTCTTCACTGCTGGCATTCTTCTTTTCAAAATAGATTGTATAACCTGCTTTACTTATGAATATTACGACATCTTTGGTTTCTAGTATTTTTTTAATATTCTTGTATTTCATGGGAATTTCATTTTTTGATGAGTATTCAATTGAGGTTAATTTACTTTCATCAAAGACTAGATCATAGAAAATCACATCAGTGTGATGCAAATCATTAAGTTGATTTATGCTTTTTTTTGCAATCATTCTTGATTGAATAAGAGGTGCTGTAGCTACCATTAGTAATATAATAATGAATGTTGCAATGCCAATAATATTTCCTGTATATAGATTTATAAACAAAGCAATCAATGCAATACAAAACATGGCCACTAGTAACAGTATATAAAATGTAGGAAATAAGTAAAAGACAACTTTTTTGAAAGTTGAATAATCCATTTTATTATTTTTGACAGTTAATGTTTCCATTATTTGATACCTCGCTATTTATAATATATTAATTTTAACATGGATAAGTATCAAATGCACCAAATAACGATGATATATATTACTAATTATGATTTTCTATTTCGATTGATTATTCATTCTGATAAGGTTGATCATTTCATGATCTTAGCTGTGCCTGTATTTCATAACAGTTTTTTATGACTCCCATTGGTATAACAACTTGAACTCATATTTTACGAAAGGTCAAATTGCTTCATCTAAAGAAATGTTTTTTGACTAACTATTGGATGATATGTTCAAATATGTAGAATTAATAGTTGTAATAAAGTGGAACAATTAATTTGAACTATTATAATAATCATAAAAGCACAATTGTGTTGATTAAATATAATATAATACATTTGTAAAACGTTTTACAATTTATAAGAAGAGGAGTAAGTAGGCAATGGTTTATTCTAATGAAGAAATTGAACTTACTCTAAACTTCTACTCTATTGCTAAATTACATATAGATAACTTAAATCAAGCACTACAGTTTAAAGAATTAAATGATTACGAAAAGAATGAATATATGTTCTACTCACATATTGTCTCTAAAGTTAATTATTGGTTAAAAGAATTATTACCAGATGAGCTTGAAATTATTTCTTTGCGTAATTTTGAGAATAAAACATTTGATCTTATTTCTATTCATGTGGGATATGCCAATCATAGTTCTATTGTAAGAAAATATAAGACTATTATTAATAAAGTGAGAAAACTGAATAATGCACAAGTTTATTAGGAATATAGACAAAGTGTATTCGATTATATTATCTATTCTTACAATTGCTATGGATAAACATTGGATTTTATTTATGGTGCTATTGCTATTAAATGTTCTTGATACATTAACAGGATGGATAAAATCAAGAATAAATAATAAAGAAAATTCAATGGCAGGATTAAAAGGAATTGCAAAGAAAGTAGCTCAATGGATATTAGTTTTATTGTCTTTTATAATTCCAGTATGTTTCGAAGAATTAGGAAAGATAATTCACATCGATTTGGCGATATTAACGTTTTTAGGCTGGTATGTTTTAATTTCGTTAATCATTAATGAGTATCGTAGTATTTTAGAAAATCTTGTAGAAGCTGGATTTGATGTGCCACAGATTCTTGTTAAAGGCCTAGAAGTAGCTTCTCAAAACATAGAAAGCATGGTAGAAAACAATGAGTAATTATATTATAGATATTTCATATCATAACGGGAAAGTAGATTTAAGCAAGGCAAAGGATTCCATTTCTGGTGTTGTAGCTAGATGTTCTTATGGATGGAGTTCTGGAAATATAGACAAGCAGTGGAACAATAATGCGAAACAAGCAAATGAGTTAGGCATTCCATTATTTGCTTATCACTTTTGTTATGCTAGAAACGAATATGAAGCTAAAAGAGAAGCATATTTAGCTTTGCAGGCATGCAGTAAATATCAGGTATGTGTTATTTATTATGATATTGAATATTCTGATTATCAGGGCAGTTTGAGTAATGACATGTATTATAAGATTGCTAAAGCGTTTTGTGATGTTATTGAAGGAGCAGGTTATTCTGTTGGAATATATGCTAATCAGGATTGGTTTAAAAACAAGCTTACAAATAGTGGCTTTTCTGCATGGACGTTATGGATTGCTAATTATGGGCTTAATAATGGTTATAATAATTGGGACAATAAGATTCAATACAATCCTTTTGGAAATGTATTATTGCATCAGTTTACTTCTAATGCCAGAAAAGGAGTTTTAAAAGATATAAAAGGAATAGATTCAAAGTTTTTGGACTGTAGTTATGATCATGGTCTGATTAGTACTTTTAATAAGGTAAAAAACAAAGCTAGTAATTTAAACGTTGGAGATAGTGTGCGTGTTAAGGCTGGTTCAAAGTGGTATGATGGTCAGTCAATCGCAAATTTTGTATTTAAAAATCAATATGAAGTGATTCAAATCAAAGGTGATAGAGTAGTAATTGGGGTAAACGGTAAAGTAACAGGAGCAATTTCATTTGATAGCTTATATTAATGAGATGCGAAAGGCACAATGGTGCTTCTGAATGAATGTA
>CAMEJG010000074.1 GCA_945919465.1 uncultured Anaeroplasma sp.
TGATAAACCACAACTTAATAAAAATAATGCCTGTTTTTTCATAATTATCCTCTTTATATTTAATTTACCATATAAGAAAAATATATGTTATACGATAAAATTAATGTTAAATTCAAATATTAAAATCTTAATTTAATTAAAATTAATTTAATTTTTGTCAAATATTAAATAAAACTTAAAAAACAATAACTTATATTCCAATAATTTTGAAAAGTTATAATTCCTATTTCATTTGCGAAGCCAATTTAGGTTATAACTAAATAACATTTAACATAGATTAAGTAACATATTATAGAAGCAATTAACACTTTGATTATTAAGCCTTATTTATAATTTATTATAAGTTTAATTATGAAATTATTTTTAAAAGCTTTCAATTTCAAATACATGTAAGCTTATAAATTAATGGAATGTACCGGTGAAACGAATTAAACACTCATTTGCTCTTTGTGACTGAGTGAACATACACTTTTTACCAATTTTTGCAGGTAACGACAACACTATTACAGAAATTTACTGATATTTACAGTTTTTGCTGAAAAATGTCGGTTTTTATTTTTTAGTAATAAAGAAGGTTTCACCATGATATTTATTACCTTCAGCTAAGGCAAATCCACGAAAAATCGGTGGTGCGCACTACTTAAGTGATACCCTTTAATTAATCAAACAAATTTGAGAAATCTTGATCAGATACAACTTTATACATTTTGTTATTGTATGAGAATCTATTCGAAGAAAAAACATCAATATCAGCAATATAACCAGTTATTTCGTAAGGGCCTTCAAGTGTTTTATCATAAGCTTCTTCATTTGGCCATTCAACAAATTCTAAATTATATAAGTAAGAAATAGGATATCTAGATAGTGTAGACTTTTTAACCGCTTCAATATTGTTTCCATATTGATTAACCATATATCGATGCTCTGTATATTGAATGGGCTCAGCAAATATTTTTTCGATCAAATATCTCGTGCCAGACACATCCGTATTGAGACTTTTTCCTGTGATTGAAATGGTTTTGATTGGTAAATTGTTAAAGTTGTATTCTAAAACGCTAGTGCCTACACCAGGAACTTGTAAATCTTTGTTTGTCTTATAAATGTTACTTTCTAAGAAATGATATGCGGCAGCAATATCAGTATCTCCACTAGAATAATAAATATTTCTAAAATAATCAGGTCCTAAACTCTTATTTGAATATTCATATCTTAAGCTTTGAATATTTGATTTAGTAACTTCATTTATCCAAGGGTAAACGTCTTTTAAAGTAGCTTTGTAATTATTCCAAACACTATTGCTATTATCGATTATGAAATTTAGATGATTTTTATACGAATCAAAAGAATAGATAAGGGTGTATGTGCCCTCTTTTTTAAATTCAATTCGATATGTTGGTTTTTCGCCATATTGATTTCCGACATAACATGAATTTGAGAAAGAATAATCATGGTTAAAAATAGCGCCATCGCCAGTAAAAACAACATCTTTGCTTCCAACATGAAACGGGTAGATACCAATTTCAAAGTCCAAGAAAGTATTTACGTAATAATATATTTCTTTTGTGTCTGGGTCCTTATAAGTGCTGACTAACTCATCCGAATTACTTATTGCGACATAAGCATCAACTCCAGTGATAATTGCTTCGCCGCCACCCGGATTATTATCGCTTTTATTAAGACCAATTATTCCGAGAGTTATTCCAGCAGCGGTTCCACCTATAAGTAGAACTGTAGAAGCAATGATTCCAACTTTTACTAAAAACTTATTCTTTTTATTCTTTTTTATACTGTTATCGCTTCTAAGTTCATCAACTTCTACACCAAAATAAACCGCTAATGCCTTTAGGGTTTCTTCACTTGGGTTGCCATTGCCGTTTTCATATTTCGCAATTGCAGATCTCGAAATATGAACGGCTTCAGCTAATGCTTCTTGTGATAATCCACTTTCGTTTCTTAACTTTTTTAGTTTGTCTTTAAAATCCATAAATCAGCTCATTTATATTTTAGCTTTTTTTCAAAAAAATGTTTGTTACTTATTGTTACTTTTATTTATTGTCCCTATAACTTTGTATTTTTGAAAATAATTACAGGAAAAAATAGTACCGAATTGTATCGATACTGTAATAAGCGTTTGTGTGTAAACTACAATATCGATATATATATATATATATATAAACTAAAATGTCATAGGTGTAACAACAAGTTTGAAACACTGGTGGAAGATAAAACTATTTACCTAAAGACAACTCTAACGCTTCCAAATTCCCGTTAAATAATTTATCTATATTTTGCTCGATTTCTTCAATTGGATAATCCCACCATTTAAGGTTAAGTAGTTTTTCTATTGTTTTGTCATCGAAACGTTTTTTGATTACTCTGCATGGATTTCCAACAGCAATTGTATATGGCGGTATATCTGAACCAACAACAGAATTAGCGCCAATAACTGCACCATCTCCAATATGGATTCCAGGTAATATCGTCACGTTTTGACCAATCCATACATCATTGCCGATAACGGTATCTCCTTTGATTGGCATTTTATCTAAAGATGGTGTGAATTTTTGAAGATTTCTTGAAAAGATATTAAATGGATAAGTCGTTAATCCGTTCATAAAATGATTTGCACCATTCATGATAAATTCTACTCCCGCCCCTATTTGACAGAACTTTCCAATTATTAATTTATCACCAATAAAATCATAATGATGTGTCACATGCTTTTTAAAAAGGTCCGCACCTTTTTTATCGTTATAATACGAATAATCACCAACAACAATATTTGGATTTGAAACGCAGTTTTTGATATAGCATATCTCTTCGATTTCTGGATTTGGGTATTTTGCGTCTTTTCTTAATCCTGATAATTTATCTCCACATATTGATTCGCGGCCAAGCTCTGGTCTAGATAAACCATATAGGTCCATAAGTCTTACAATTTTATCATAGCTCATCTCGTTAATCCCTTCTTCGATTTTATTGATAGTAGATCTAGAAGTATAACCTAAAGAATCAGCCATTGCTTGTTGAGACATTTTGTTTTTTATTCTTAAATTTTTTAATTTCTTTCCAAATTCTTTCTTATCCATAATCTACAAGCTCCTTATTATTGAATCATATATTGCTTCGTCTTCCATTTTCGTAATAGCAAAGACCTTTTTACCAGCATAATTTAATGAAGCGCCAAGGTGATAAATGTCTTTTTTGTCAATAATTAAAAATCTATCGTGATACTTATCATTTATAAATGTTGAACAATCTCCATATTGTGTATTGAAATCCAAAACTTCTTTATTAGATAGTTTCGCTTTTGATGAATGATAAATAGATAATTTCACACCTTTCTTTTTATATTTAAAAAAATCCAATGCTTTGATATCAGCATAAGCATCAATAAGAATAATGGAGGTATTAGCGCTTGAAATAATATTCGAAATGAATGATTTTGCGTCAAATATTTCCCCATCAAAGAATACTTTTTCTTTTTCTAGATTTGTTTTTTCAATTACTGATAATCGCTTATCTATCGAGTCAACTTTGTTGATTAAATTTACATAGTTTTCATTAGTTATCAATGTTCTATTCTCATTAATTACGTAACCTTTTAACAAATATTCTTTCAAAACACTATTAGCCCATTTTCTAAACATAATTCCGTTTTGCGAATGTACTTTATATCCTAAAGGAATAATCACATCTAGATTATAAAATGACACAATATATGTCTTCCCATCATTTCAAGTAGTTGCATTTTTTGCAACTACTTTATTAACATCTAAATTATTCTCTAAAATTACATTTTTAATATGTCGAGATATAACTGATTTATCCCTACCAAACAGCAAACACATATCAGCCAATGAAAGCCAAACTGTATCCTCACTAGGTGATACATTAACATCCAGTCTAACTTCATCGTTTACAAAAGTGACAGTTTCATATTTTCTTATGTACTAACTCCTTTATCATAATTCAATCTACATAATCTACATTAATTTTTACTTCTTTTTCCGTATCCTGCCGTTTGGATTATTTTGTTATTAAGCTCCAAGTCATAATAGCAATTTTGGTGTGCTTTCAAATTTAACAACAATCATCAAAACATAAAAGTGATGCAAAAAATGGTTCGATAATGCCGTTTTAATTCCTAATAAGAAAAAAACTCTGATATTTGTCGTATCAAAGTTATTGTTTTCAGATGTGTATAAACAACAATATTGATAAAAATATGCTAAAATGCCATAGGTGTAACAACAACTTTGATACACTGGTGGAAGATAAAACTCTAATTATGTTAAAAGGAATGCTGATTTAAGCAATTCCCGTTCTGAACAATATAAGCTTTATAATACTGAAAACAATAAACACAACTAATATAGCATCATATGCATAGTTAACAATTCTGATTGTTTTCGATATTGATTTTCTATTTTTAATTGAAAAAATTAATGAAATGAATGAATTGATTAAAATAATAAATGCAGGAACGTATGCCGCAATTAAAATGGCTAATCCACCAATAGCTGCTACTCCATTATATATGATTATCATTTCTCCAGCATTTTCTGGAACGTTACTAGAAGAATTTTCTGCAAGTCTAGCTAAATGTTCTTTTAAATTAAATGGAACAAGCCAAGCGACAAGAATGCTACTAATTACTATAAATATTCCAATAATTATTGTACTACTTCTTCTGCTCATATAACAAAATATCCTCCTTTTTTCGGAGATCCTCTAAACTCTACATACTGAACCAATTTTCTTTTTAACGAATTCTTTA
>CAMEJG010000075.1 GCA_945919465.1 uncultured Anaeroplasma sp.
ATATATTTAATTTATTAAATTTTACTAGTTCTATACCCTATCAAGCGTAAGAACCTTAATTAAATAGACTGGAGTTTTATTTTCTTATTATTTTCAAATCAAATTAAATATGATAAAATAAATCTATAGATAATTTGGAGGTAATATTATGGATTATGATGCTATGCTTAAGTATGTATATAATATTTTATCTTCCAATAATGCACTAAAACCTAAAAAAGAAGAATCAGCTTTTAGAAATAGATATCTTCATTCAAAAAGAGTTTATTATTGGGCTATGAGATTATTACCTGATTTTTTAGATATTGATAAAGAAGTAGTATTAACTGCTGCTATATTTCATGATGTTGGATATGCCTATGGTAAAGAAAATCATGCTATAAATAGTAGTAAAATATTTATTGAATATGCTAAAAATAATAATCTTGATGAAGAATTTATCGATAGAGTTTCTAATGTTATTATTAACCATTCAGATAAAACATTATTAAATAATCCATTAAGTAGTAAAGAACTTATTATTTTATTAGAGGCTGATTTATTAGATGAAGAAGGAGCAATGGGAATTGCTTGGGATTTAATGACCTTAGGTTATAATAAGCCTACTGATTATAGAGAAGGAATTACTGCATTATGGATTCATTCTGGGCATATTTTGTATCAGGATTATATGGTAACTCCAATGGCAAAAAAATATTGGAATGAAAAAAAGAAGCTAGTTAGTGAATTTATAAATGCATATAAAAATGATTTATTTATAGAAGGAGAAGAATAAAATGGATACTAAAAATTATAAAAGCTATAATGATACTATTATGGAAAGATTTTCTTGTCGTAGTTTTTTACCTCAAAAAATCACTCAAAATGAGCTACAAGAAGTATTAAAAGCAGGAATATTAGCTCCGATAGCTGTAAATTTTCAACCAGAAAGAATTATTGTTGTAGAAAATGAAGCGTTACTTGAAAAAATGAAGGAAGCAACACGCTTTACTTTTGATGCTAAAACAATATTAGTTGTTTGTTATGACAAGAATGTATCTTGGCATAGAAAAAGTGATGGAAAGGATCATGGCGATATTGATGCAACAATAGTTGCTACTCAAATGATGCTTGAAGCAACTACCTTAGGCTTAGGAACTTGTTTTGTTTGCTCCTTTAAAGAAGAAATATTAAGAAATATCTTAGATATTCCTGAAAATTATGGTGTTACTTGCATGCTACCTATTGGCTATCCTAAGGAGGTATTACCTCATGGACCAAGAATTGATATAGAGGATATTGTTATTTATAAATAGAAGGAATTGTTTATTATGTATGTTAATATAATTGGTGCAGGTCTTGCTGGATGTGAGGCTTGCCATTATTTATCAAAAAAAGGTTATCAAATTAAATTATATGAGATGAGACCAAAGGTTATGACCCCTGCTCACAAGACTGAAAAATTTGCAGAGCTTGTTTGTTCAAATAGCTTAAGAAGTGATTCTTTAGAAAATGCTTGTGGTGTATTAAAAAAAGAGATGGAAATGCTTGATAGTATTATCATTAAAGCTGCAAGATTAAATAAAGTTGAGGCTGGTGGAGCCTTGGCAGTTGATAGAGAGGGATACTCTCAATATGTTACAGATTATATTAAATCTTTACCTAATGTAGAAATTATTTATGATGAAATTTCTCATATTGATATAAACCTTCCTACAATTATCGCAACTGGTCCTTTAACTAGTGGTCCTTTATGTGAGGAAATAAAAAGATTGTTTGGCTGTGATGATTTTTATTTTTTTGATGCTCAAGCTCCAATAATTTATGCAGATTCTATTGATTATTCTAAGGTATATTTAAAAAGTAGATATGATAAGGGTGTTGCTTCTTATTATAATTGTCCTATGACTAAAGAGGAATTTGATAGATTTTATGAGGCTTTAATTACTGCTGAATGTGTTGAGGAAAAGGATTTTGAAATGAAGGTTTTTGAGGGTTGTATGCCTGTTGAGGTTATGGCAAAAAGAGGCCCACAAACATTAACCTTTGGACCTATGAAGCCAGTAGGCTTAAGAACCCCTACTGGAGAAAAGCCTTATGCAGTTGTGCAGCTTCGTCAGGATGATCTAGCAAAAGAAATGTATAATTTAGTAGGATTTCAAACCCATTTAAAATTTCCAGAACAAAAAAGAGTATTTCAAATGATTCCAGGTCTTGAAAATTGTAGATTTGCAAAATATGGGCGTATGCATAAAAATACATATATTAATGCTCCTATTATTTTAAATCCTACATATCAAACAAAGGCTTATCCAAATCTTTTCTTTGCAGGACAAATTAGTGGTGTTGAGGGGTATGTTGAATCTGCGGCATCAGGAATTTATGCTGCAATTAATATGGATAGATACCTTAAAGGAAAAGAATTACATATTTTTCCAGCTACAACAATAATGGGGTCTATGTCTTTATATATTTGTAATGCAAATAAAGAGGGCTTTCAGCCTATGAATGCAAATTTTGGAATTGTTGCCCCATTAGAGGAGAATCATCCTAAAAAGAGTAGAAAGCTATTATATTCAGAAAGAGCATTACAAACTATGGAAAGAGAGATAAATAAGCTTAATGACTGATAATGAAGCAATTGAAGAATTCATTACTCATATCACTAGTGAAAAAGGTTATTCTTTAAATACAATTGAAAGCTACAAAAGAGATATTTTAGAATTTCAAAGTTTTTTAATTAATGAAAAAATGGCTGCAGGACTTTTGAAGCTTAGAAATGGGAGAGTTGCTCAAAATTATGTTTCTTATTTGGGAAAAACTGATTTAGCATCAACCTCTATTCATCAAAAGATTTCTGCTCTATCAAGCTTTTATGCCTTTTTATTAAATCAAGGTATAATAACAACAAATTATTTTAAGGATTTAGATTTACCTAAAATTCCTAAAAGGCTTCCTAAAATAATAAAGGAAGAGGAAATAATGTTAATGTTTGAAAGCTGTGATTTGAATAATAAATTAGGCTATCGAAATTATTGCATTTTAGGGTGTCTTTATGGTTGTGGCTTAAGAGTAAGTGAATTATGTAATTTAGAAATTAAGGATATTGATTATTCAAATAGAACTATTTTGATTCATGGAAAGGGTAGTAAGGATAGATTAGTTATAATGTATGAGGAGCTTGCTGATTCACTAAAGCATTATATTTCTACATATAGGGTAGATCTGTTATATAATTCTAAGGATTTAGAAAATAGACATGTATTTTTAAATAAAAATGGTACTACCTTAACAAGAGTTGGTGTAAGAAAAATATTAGAAAAAATAGTGAATGATTGTGGTGAGAGCTACCATATTTCTCCACATATGCTTCGTCATAGCTTCGCAACTGCACTACTTAATCATGGAGCAGATATGAGAAGTGTTCAGGAATTATTAGGACATGAGAGCTTATCTACTACTCAGGTATATACTCATGTTTCATATGAAACCATAAAAACTTCCTATCAAATAGCTCATCCGAGAGCTATGAAGATTGATGAAAAGAAAAAGAAATAATGTGAAATTGTAAATAAATTTATAACTCACTTGTTTTCTTATTTTCATTTTGATATAATCACAATGTTTAGAAATGGAGTGAATTTATAAATGACTAAAAAAATACTTGGAGTATTATCAATAATATCTTTAGGCTTAGTAGCACTTTCTTCTTGTGGTGGTGCTTCTGAGGATTTATCATATAATAGAAAAGCAACACCTAGTGCTTCATCTATTGAAAAATATAATTTAGATTTCAATAGTGAAACAGGTTCATTATTATTTGAAAAAGATAATTATTCCTTATATTTAGCTACTGATGCAAAAGCATCATTAGTTACACATACAATTGATGTTTTAGAACTTAAGGATTTAGATGGCAATAATTTAGTAGAAACTGAAGGAACAAAGCTTAGAAATATAAATTCTAATACTTTAGTTTTTTCAGATGGAACTAGCTCCTTATATACATCAGAGGTTTCTCAATTTGTTAATATGTTATATGATGGAACTGATGGTGCTGGTAATGTATTAACTACTGATACATTAGGTTTTACCCCTGATTTAAAAGCATCTTGGATGAAAACTTCTGATTTGAAATCAGCATATGAATATTATAATAATAATAATTTATCTGAGCTTAAGCTAGAGATAGTATATTTACCAACTTATTTTGTTAGAAAAAATGAAGATAATGTTGTAATGGAGCAATATATATTAGCTCCAATTTATATGACTTATACTACTGAAAATAGCAGTAAGGAAATTGTTAATGGAGAACTTGTTGATTCAAAAATTTCATCTATTAAGAAATCAGTATTTACATTTAAAGAAGGTTCTAATACAGTTTTAGCTCAATAATTTAATAATTATTAATAAATAGCCAATTCGTTGGCTATTTTTTGTTAATAGTAGGTAAAATTATAAAAAAAACTTGCAAATTGTAATCTCGTTTTCGACACTTCTAAAAGTGAAAAATGCAAAAAAGCTAATGGTGACA
>CAMEJG010000076.1 GCA_945919465.1 uncultured Anaeroplasma sp.
GTCTGCCTTTATATTCATGAATTAAGCCTATATAATTTAATACTTCTTTATCCCAAGTTCTTTCAGCAAGTTTTTCATAATCAAATTCTCTCATAAAAACATCCTGCCTTTCCTTTATTCTCCTAAACTTTATACTATTTTAGGAGATAAATCAATTGATTAGGTGAATATTATATTTTTAACAATAAATAATAAATTTGGTATTACATTAATCGATATGTTTATAAATACAATATCCTTTACTCAATTAAAACAATGGTTAGTGCTAACAAGTACCTAAAATATGTTTGCTAAAACATCTCATTTTCTAGTTTAAACCCTAAACCAAAACTTCTTAAATGCTTAAAAATCATTAAAAAGAGCCTATCTATCCTCAATTTTTTCGATTAAGATGGGCTTTTTTGTATTAGTTTTTGTTCATTTTTGATATTAAGTGTAAGCAAATCAACATTCCATGATGTTTACAATCATATCACCAAAAGCAACACTAAATGTCATATGTTTCAAAATCATTTAATATTTTATAATCGTCAAATTTTACATTATTTTTATTATGATCTCTTACTAAACCTACAACTAAAATATTATTTGTAGTTGCAGCTTTGATTATATTATTTAAGTATTCAATAATACTTCTATCATTGTTATAGTCATATGAATCAAGAATTAGCATATCGTATCCTTTAGGTATAGAACAATCATTATTTTCTTCACTTATGTCTAATTCAAAACAATACATCCAAAATACTTTTAATTTTTCTTTATATGCATAGTATTTTAGCATTATTCTTAAATAATGAATTGATTCAAAATTAAATACTTCTTTAGATTCAATTGATATACTATTTCTTTTTAGTAATAATTCATCTAAAATACTAGAAAATTTATTTGATTCATTAAAACATAATATAAAACTAGTTATAAAATTAGAGTTTCCTCTTTCAATTTTTAATTTATCTAAATTTTTGTCTGAACCATATATATAAACTGTAAATAAATTAATATTGTTATAGAAAGCACATTCATCAATACACTCTATTGCATCAGGCAATAATATTTCTTCTAAAGAAATAGATTCAGATAACGCATTACTATTAATTTTTGTTATTTTTTTATCATTAAAATAAGTAGGAATTAATATAGTTTTTGAATCAATATCACTTATTTTATTAACCTCATAACTATCTGTTTCCTTATTATAAATATATTCAATTTTCATATTATTAATTATTTTTTATATACATACCACATAATTTTATCCATCATTGATTTATCAATAGAAGGACAAGTATTATGTATCAAATCTAACAAATTACAAAGATCACAATATGATGAATTATTAACATAATTTTTAGTAATTTTCACTCCACATAAATGTTCTAAATACATAGGTAAAACATTTCTAACAACCCTATCGTCTACATAAAAAATATTAACTTGATTATTAAATTCAGCAAAATATTTACAAACTTTACTAGGTAAACTTCTTGGTTGATAATTTTTACCTTTAAATAAAGCTCTTAAATCATCTACAAATTGATAGGCATCTTGAGTGGATGTATTTCCAGTTATTATTTGTCCAAAAGTATTAGCATTTTTAACAATATAATTAGAAATCAAATTAATACCTATTCCACCATGATATCTTTTATCAAATGTCTTATTATCGTTATCAATGCATTCAACAATTTTTTTAACATCACCTAAATTTGTAAAATCAAATTTTCCTTTTTGATTAATAATACCGTTATATTGAGATAAAGCGGTTTTTGCATTGTTTTTATATGATTTAGATATTATCTTATTTTTACCATTAATAAATGATTTTAAAGGACTTTGCATTGCGTTATATACAATATCAAAATTTGCTTTATTTAATTCTGCGATATTTGTAGTGTTATATGATGTTAAACCTTGATTTTTAGTTAATTCATTATAAATTTCTCCCATAATTTTCTCCTTACCTGGTAAATCCATCAAAACCTAAAATAATAAACTCATCATCACCGAATGACTTTATTATATTTTCAAAATCATATTTAAGTTGTTTTTTTAAATTACTACAATTTACTTCCATATTTAAATAAATTAATGGACTTGAAAATAAAAATTTTAAGAAATTATGATAAGTGGTATAAGCTTTTAAAACATGTAAAACATGTTTTTTTCTGCTTGGTTTTGTAACATTCCAATCAAACTCTAAAGTATCATCTTCAAAATATTTAAAAATTGAATTTAACATAAATTTCTTTTCAATTGTAGTATCATAATGCAATTTAAAACTAACAATTTGTTCTCCACCACGAATCTTGCTTTTGACCCATTTATCTATTGTGTCAATTCTTTTATCTTCTAAATTAACATTAAAATCGTAATCAATAGAAGGCCCTTCTCCTTCCTTATAGACTTTAACAATATCAATAAACATAATTGGTAATAACATAAGGTGTGAAGGTAAATTTTTGCTATCGTTTGCGGTTTTAATTGCTACATAATCTATATCATTAATTATATATGTATTATAAACGAAACCTTTTAGTATATGATTATCAAAATAATCTTTAGCAGTGCTTCTATCAATCTTTGGTTCAACAAAAGCATTTATTCCTGTAACTAGATGGAACTTAAAATCAAACTCAAGTGGATTTTGTCCGTTTTTAATAATTTTAAATTTTTCCAATTTCTCTTGTTCTAAGCCATCTTTTTTAATTATTTCCATAATTTAATCTCCTCTAATTCATTATCTGTGAAATATTGAGAAATCATATGAGTAATTTCTTGTGATTCTTCCTCAGTGATTTGTGGACTTGTTTCTACAGCTTTTAATATTTTTGCAACTAATTTAGGATCAGCTTTTTGGACGTATAGTCTTCCATTATCAGTTTCTTTTAAGTCAAAGAAAGGAAGTAATTTACCATCTTCTTTATAAATCGCCTCTAAATCATATAGTATTTGAGAAACTCTTCTTCTATCAATATCTAAACCAAAAATATTTTTGTCATTTATAATTGATACATATTGATTTATCTTTAACGTTTTCTTACTGTCATTAGCTAAATATAATACATTCATAACAGCTAATATTTCTTTAATTTTTGTTTTACTGTCGCTCATGTTAACTCCTTTACTTTAAATTTAAACATTAATTTAATTATATATTACTATTTAAATTACGAATCGTTATTATAAAAATGTGCAAAAAACTGCACATAAATTTCTCTGATTAGTTAATGAAAGTTAAATTTTTGATTTTAAAATGTTTAAAAATTATACCTTATTAATTATATTTGCTATAAATAGATCTAGCTTATCGCCGTAAATGGATTCAGCCGTAGACAATGCTATATCTACAATTTACTATATGATTTCTTTTTAATATTCGTAATCTCCTTTCATTATTATGTTTACACAAAAAAAGCAGAATTCACCGAAACTGCTTTGTGTATCTTTATGAGTACTTTTTGTCTAATTGTTATTAATTGTAAATTCAAAAATATCTAATTCTTTATCAATAAAATCGCATAGTGCATCAAAATCAATGCCTTCAAAATCGCCATCTATAAAATAGTTAATTCTAGTAAGACAAATAAGTTTATTTTCACTAACAGCAATAAATGGAATGTTGTTTGAAATATAAATTGTTCCAGTTTCTAAGCTATCTTCAGTTTCAACAACAGGAATTAAATCAATTACACCACCGCAATCACATTGATTTCCATAAATCGGTTGATACTCATCTTCTGTCGAGTTATAAAACATATCTTCATCCCTAACGAAATCTTTAAAAAATGAGTGATAAAGTCTATCATTAGAATAGATAAATGAATATATATTAATAAATTCACATTCATCCATTCCACCAATATTTTCTTTTAAACTTGGCAAACGCACTTTCTTGACATTGATGTTAAGTTCTATTTCTTGGTTAATCTTTTTAATTTTCATTTTTACCTCTAAATTACTGGAAATGGTTCTGAATTTTGTATAAACACCAATTTGTAATCAAACTCTATAAATACAATATAATTTATAATCAAGTAAATTTAAATTCCTAATTTATCTTTATCCAACTTTTAAGTTAAAAGTTTTATCTTAAGAATGATAAAAGCCTTCCTTTTTCTAATAAACCATCATTCTTTTCATCATCTAATTCAACGATAATAATTCGTTTATCTTTTTATTCCACTTTAATTTTTGATGAATCACTTCATCTTAATCCAACACTTTTCTTTTAAGAAATTGATAATATCACCTTTCTTTGACTCATCTTCATAATATGATATAAGGATTTTTTTATATTCTTTAA
>CAMEJG010000077.1 GCA_945919465.1 uncultured Anaeroplasma sp.
GCGGAACCGAAAAATTTAAATCAGTTCCGACAAAAAAACGAGTTTTCTTTTTATTTAAAACACTATTACTATAAACCAAAAGAGTATTAGGACTATAACATGTCATAAATTTAATATAATAAATAATTTAGTTCCTGGTAGAGCGTGAGGCTCGTAGTCAGAAAAAATTCCTCCTACTCACCTCTCGCTCTCCCGGGGAACGGCACTTCTAAAAGTTAACCAAGCGTGTCACAGGTCCACGCATCGCTCCATTTAACGAAAACGTTAAATGCGAATACAAATTAAATAAACGTAAACAAAAGATCTAATTTTTTCTTAAAGAAAATGTAAATGCTGAATTACCAATTCCATATCTACCAATAACTCTAACAGGTTTATAAGACTTTTGTCCTAAACCTACAGCACTTCCAATAATACCAGCAATACCATTAGCAGTTGACATAGCAGGTTCATATTGAGTTGGTGAAGCCGAAGGAGTAGATGCACCACCAACTGAACCAGCAAGGGCAGGATTAATACCAGCCTTTTTCATATCAGCAACAGCTCTTTGATAAGCTGTATTAGAAAGATTTGTTTCATAAGCACGATTCTCTAAAAATCTAGCATAATTTGTAGCATCAGCCTGTTTAGCAGCCTCAATATTATAAGCAGAATTCTCAGTATCACTAATACCTAAAATATCATCAGCAACACCTTTAATAAGACCACCACCAATAGAAAAACCCATAAATAAACCTCATTAATAATGATCAATTAAACCAGGAACACTATAAGTTGGTAATGGTCTAGTCATTTTTAAATCAAAATAAAAATCACCATAAAATTGATAAGGACTGTTAGTAGAAATACAAGTTTTATCAAAAGATAAACGAGACTCTTTTATAAAATCAGAATTTAATGTTGGATTAGAACTTAAAATTTGACCATAAGTATAACTATTTAAAATAGTATCATTAGCCAATGGGGACATGAATGCTTTGATTTCATTTTGCTTATAACGATATTCGTACCAAGCCTCTTGATAACCAAAAGTACCATTTGCACCGACAACTAATTCACTTTTTGGAACAGCAACCTCACCAATAAAAGCATATTCTGGCATATAATGTTGTAATCTTTGAGTTTTAGTTAAATACTTAGGCATACCTTGGAAATAAGACTTATTAGTTCTAGCACAACCACAAATAATAACAAATCCATGCTCTTTAAATGAACGAACAATTCTACCAGTATTATTTGCTGTATAACCAAAAGCACCATTATATCCTAAATCGCTATCAGCAGTAGAACCAGATGTTTGAGATACTTGATATATAGAAAGAGGAATTCTCTTACCACCAATATATTCTGGCTCTTGAATAATCTCACTAGATATATATTGATTAAAATGTGATTGCAATTGCTCTTGGAACCTGCAACCGCTTCTGGCATCGCGTTCGAGGACCTTCTGGGTGGCAAAGGCGAGCCTTAATGAATTAATATTAGCTGCAGTTGCTTCACTTAAATCAGCATAAGCAGGAGAAGAATTTGCACCAGCCTTTAATTGAGTTTTATTACCAACAGCAGCATTTAATACAGTAGCAAGATTAGTATTAGCATTAACAGTTCCAAGCTTAGCATCAACAAAAATAGGAGCACTATCACCTAATGGAATAGAAACAGAACCACCTCTTTGAGGAGCTGGAAGACATGATGTAAATAAATCATGAAACTTACAAACTGGTAAACGCTTAATAGTTAATTCATCAAAAGTAGAATCAGAATTAACAGCATAAGGATTCATTAAATTTTCATCTCTGAAAAATCTATTCCAAATCAAAATATAAGCATTTAAAACAGCAGGATTAATTGAAAAATCCTTTGCACCAACAGGAACACCAACATCATTTAAAATTGATTGAGGCTTAACTGCATCAACAAAATTATAAGTATATGCAACAGTCTCTGTATTAGCAGCCCAAAAACCATCAGGATTCTCACCATTTATTTTTTCCCATGTTTTTTTAGTATCAGTAGCATTAAGAGCAGGAAAATATGTTAAACGATTTGGAACCCAGAAAGCAAAAATATCCATAAATGCATTATCCATTGTTGGAGAAACTGGTGTAATACTTCTAGCCAACATATTAACATCTAAATCTAATGTATCACCAGGAAGAATATCTATAACATCAATAATCATTAATTCACCAACATTCCATGTTGTTTTAATACTATGCGACATATCAAACTTAGAACGAGGTAGACCAACAATACGAGGTGCAACAAATTTAAAATCTAATGGATTACTCATTATTTAGCCTCCTTTCCAGAATCAGCTTCTTTAACAATAGAAACATCTTTAGCTTTTAATATTTCCATAATAACAGATTTTAATTTATCATCATCATTAATAGCTTCTACAATTCTAGGATCTAAACTATCTTTTGCAGCAACACCATTATTAATAATAGATTGAGCTTCATGAATATTTTTAGGGTAAATAGTAGTATCAGCAACCATAGAATCACTTAATTTAGCTCTTGCAACTCCTAAAGGATCATTAATTAAATTTTTTATCATAGAATAAATATCTTTGTCATCAAAAGAATCAATATATTCTTGAATATTCATAGATTCAACCTTAACTAATTTAGAATATGGAGTATCATTAAGAATTTCACCAGTAACAGGGTCTTGAGTAAATGGTGGAATTTCTTTAAATTGCTCTACAAGTGGATTATCACATTCTTGAATAAATTCATCATTTGAAGGTCTTTCAAAAGGTTTAAAATGTCTCATTATTTAACCTCCTTTAAAGAACTTAATTCTAACTTAATATTTCCAACAGTATTTTGTAAACCAGAACTATTAAGAATAGCAATTTCATTTAAATAATAATCATCAGAATAAACAGATAAAACATCAGTTCCATTATTAACAATTATTTTTAATGATTTGATAAAATTATTTTTTTCATCTTCACGAATCATAAAATACTTATCATAACAAGAATTAGCTTTATCATATAAACCCAAAACTATCATAATCTAGTACCTCCTCTAAATTGTGTAGCACTAACATTTACTGCTTTAGTGCCTGAAGCAGTTCTTTTAAAGAACTTAGAGTCCTTTCTTCGATTACTCATTTTTACTCTTTTCATTAGTTCCTCCTTGTAGTAATCTTTTTTTAACCTCTTGGGTTAACTTATCAACAGTCTCTGAATTAGAGATTCGTTGAATGCGACTCTTACGAGTTTTAATAAGAGTCAAAACGCAATTAAGAACCGCAAAAATAGCAGTTCCAACTATTGAAAAAACATCAATGATAACATCTTTGTTTTCAATAAGCCATTCAATAAAACCTTCCATTTTTATCTACTCCTTTATAATCATAGGTTTTTATATAACCTATTATAAATAAATCTGAAATAGAAAATCCAATATTCTCTAATCTTTCAATCTTACGAACCATTTTATCAGATACATACCAACTGTATTGTTTATGTTGCTTACAACGATAATATACTTGAAGACAAGAAGCTTGTAAAGAATTAATTATAACAGAATCTTTCCAATGCTCATGATCTAAGAACTTTGTCAAATAATTAGTTCCAAACATTACAAATTTCTTTACATCGGCATCTTTAATAAAAATAGATGTAAACCTATTTCTTAAAAACTTTATATCTTTAAATTCTTTTATTTCTAACTTCATAATTTTTCAATTTTTTTATAATATTCTTTAAAATCTGAAATATACTCAGGATTAGTTAAATATAACTCTAAATCACAACACAAACTAATCATATCAGTAACATTATCAAGACAAAAATCATTAGTCATAACCAAACGATTAATTTCATTAACTTTATCTACTAAATCTTTAAATGTCATAATTATTTCCTTTTAATTAAATTGGGAAGACTTAAATAAGCTGCAACAGTATTAAGATAATCAAGTGCTACATTACGATCATATTGGCTGCGTTCAGAATCAACAAAAACTTCCCTAATAAATTCAACCTTTTCTTTTAATTCTTTAAATGTCATAATAATTACTCCTTACATTAGTAGTGGTGGAGCAGTGACTATACTTAAGTATATGATCTATTATGGCAATTTACTGATAAATCAATAAAACCATATAAACTTAACACTTA
>CAMEJG010000078.1 GCA_945919465.1 uncultured Anaeroplasma sp.
CTTTCTGTATAAATTGCTCCACCCATATTTTGTAAATCTGTTGGTATATTTGTAATTTGATTAACTAATCTATAACCTTCTGGAATAGATTCTCCAACAAGCTCAGCACGAGTCCTATATGGAATATTGGAATCTTCTTTTTTTATTATTTTATTTCCGTCAAGTGTAAAGTCAACATCTTGAATATAATCAGTTGTTTTTAAAGTATAATCTTTAACTGTTAGTATTTTTAATGGCTTAAACATTAAGTTTCCACTTATTTCTCCAGTAGTTTCATCTTTTGTTAATAATACCGATTCATTGTAAACAACATTTCCTTTATAAAAAGGATTGCTAATTTCTTCATCACCAAAACTATATTCTATTGAATCTATATTTTCGTTATAAAGAGGATATTTTGAATAATCAAATTCTTCTTTTTCAATAGGTTGAGTACTATTACAACTTGCCATTAACACACCTCCAGATATAAGAAGAAATCTTTTAAAATATTTTTTAATATTTCGTATCATAAAACACTCCTTGTTGTAAGCGCTTTCATTATACCAAAAATCATCTAAGGAAATGACAATTTTTGAAAAATAGATAATTAAATTGAATTTTTTTCAAAATTTTTTTAAAATATTTTCATAATATTTCAAAACATTTCATTATATAGGAGTAAATATGATAATTGAAGAAAGATATAGCAAAATTTTAGAAATTGTAAAAGAAAAAACGTGGACATCTTTTGATTATTTAGCTAAAACTCTATTTGTAAGCGAATCAACAATCAGAAGAGATATCGAGGCAATGAGCGAAAAAGGAATGCTTGTGAAAATTCATGGAGGTGCTTCAATTATTGAGCCAAAAACACAAGAAAGTAGCATTTATATTAGAGAAAATAAATGCCAAAAAGAAAAAAAATATATTTCAAGCCTTGCCTCAAAATTAATTAAAGAAGGAATGTCCATATTTTTAGATGCATCAACCTCTTCTACTCATTTAATTCCATATTTAGCAAATCATAATTCTATAACTGTTGTAACAAATGGTATCGACACTGCTTTACAAGTTATTAATAAAACAAATTTAGAAATCTTTTTAGCAGGTGGACAAATTTTAAGAAAAACAAATTCTACATATGGTCCTGATGTAATATCTTTTATAAATAATATTACATGTGACCTTGTCTTTTTCTCTTGTAAAGGTCTATCTTCTGATGGAAAAATTACAGAAGCTAATAATGAAACAAAAGCAATAAAAACAGCAATGATTAGAAATGCTAAAACAAAAGTTCTTTTAATTGATAGTTCAAAATTTAATAAAAGATTTATGTTAACAACTTGTGAATTAAAAGATATTGATTACATCATTACTGATAAAATGCCTTCTGAAGAAATAATTAAAATTTGTAAAGAAAGTAATACAACGTTGTTATATTAATATTACTTTTCCTACATTACTAGACATCTACAAAAAATTATTATATTATTTAACATGAGGTTAAAAAATATGAACATAGGAAAAAATAATCCTTCTAAAGAAGAAAAAAGAAAACAAAAAATCGTTGAAAAAGAAAGAAAACAACATCATAACGAGCTTATAAAAGAAGCAAATAAAACTTATAATGAAGAAAAAATTGCTCCTAATGATAGTTTTATATCCTTAGTAAATGTAAATAAAATTTACGATAATCATGTTCAAGCTGTTTTTAATTTCAATTTGGATATAAAAGAAAATGAATTTATTGTTTTTGTTGGACCAAGTGGATGTGGTAAATCAACAACTTTAAGAATGATTGCAGGATTAGAAGATATAACTTATGGTGATTTATTCATTCAAGGTAAATATTCCAATATTACCCCTCCAAAAGATAGGGATTTAGCCATGGTTTTCCAAAGTTATGCTCTTTATCCTCACATGAGTGTCTATGATAATATGGCATTTGGATTAAAGATTAAAAAAGTTAAGATGCCTGTTTATAAAAAGAATGATTGTAAATTAATCAATAAAAAAATAATTAAATTAGAAAAAGAATTAAATAAACTCAATTCAATTAATAAAGATGATTCAACTATTAAAATTAGAATTGAAGAAATTAATGGTGAAATTAATAATTTAAAAGAAAAATATAATGAAGAATTAAAAAAGAGTAAGGAAATAGATACTTTTATTGACAAAAAAACTATCAAAAACAAAAATAAAAAAATTAAAGAAATTGAAAAAGAAATCACTCTTACAAATTCAAAAATAAACGAATTAAGCAAAATAGATTATTCAATATTACATAATTTAAAAGAAAAGCATGAACAATTAAAAACAAAATATTTTGAAACTCAATCTTCATTAACTAATGAACAAAAAAATGATTTGTCAAAAGAAGCTAGTGTTCTTCATGATCAAATTGAAACTTTAGAAAGAAAACAAACTTTGCTAGTTAAATTAGATGAAAGAATAGAAAATTTAAATAAAAAATTAGATAAAGAAAAAGATGATATAGAATATTTATTAACACACGAGGTTCCAAAATACACTTATCGAAAATTAAATAAAGAAGAAATTAAAGAAAGAGTACTAAATGCTGCTTCAATTCTTCAATTAGAAGAATATTTAAAAAGAAAACCAGGGGCTTTAAGTGGCGGTCAAAGACAAAGAGTTGCTTTAGGTAGAGCAATTGTTCGTAATTCACGATTATTTTTAATGGATGAACCATTATCTAATCTTGATGCTAAATTAAGAGTTCAAATGAGAAGTGAAATAGTTTCCTTACATCAAAAATTAGGATCAACTACGATTTATGTTACTCATGATCAAACTGAAGCTATGACCATGGCAAGTAGAATTGTAGTTATGAAAGGGGGATATATTCAACAAATTGGAACTCCAATTGATATTTACGATTCTCCAAGCAATACATTTGTTGCAGGATTTATTGGTAGCCCTGCAATGAACATTTTTGAGTGTAAGTTGCTTAAAAATACAATTATTATTGGTGATAAATTTAAAATAAAACTTAGAAAAAATAGAATTGATCGCATTAAGCAATTTAGTAATAACAAAATCGAAGAATTAACAAAGAAAATTGAATTTTTAAAAAATAAGATTTTTGATGAAAACGATAATTCTAATTTTTCAAAAGCAAAACAAAATATTTATGAAGAAAGAATTACAAAATACAATGAAGTAATTTCTAAATGGGAGCAATATAATAAAGGAAACGAAATTACACTTAAATTTGGTATTAGACCAGAAGATATTATTACAGGTGATGACTTAATTAAATTCAAAGATTTAAGTGATGAATATATTGGCACAGTTACAATTGCTGAATTTTTAGGACATGAATACTTTATTCATTTTGATTTTGAAGGTAACTATATAACTGCTAAAATCCCAGTAACAAAAAATTTATTAAAAGCTGATTCTAAGGTTTTAATTAAATTAAATTTAGATAAAATACACCTCTTTGATAATATAACTGAAGAAGCAATCTTCTAAGATATACAACAACAAATAATATAAAAAAAGCAAATCAATTTTGCTTTTTTTATATTATTTCCTACTTATTTTAACATTCCAAACTTCTTATAATATAAAATTGGAATTGCACTCCACCCGTGACATAAACTACCAGCATTATTAAAATCCTTATCTCCTTTTATAGTTTCATAAAATGTTGTAGCTCCATCATTAAGCATAAAAGAATAAGTCTTCTCAATATCATTTAAAATGTAATCTTTATTATTTTTATCAATCATTAATAAAGCGTCATAATAAAAACGTTTCATACTCAATGTAGTTTGTACTAAATCTTTATTATTTTTAATATTGTTTTCTATATTTTTAAAATCTTTTTTGTTAGCAACTTTACTTAATATCGCAAGTGAATTTCCTAAAACTGAATACCTTCTATCAATATTTGACATAAAAAATAAACGATCTTTCTTATTAAAGAACATCTTTCTTGTATTTTTTCTTAATACTTTAATTAAACTATTAATTTCATCAATATATTCTATTTTATTTAACCATTTACAAATATTTTTAAATGACATTAACGCAATAATAAATAATTCATTAATGATTAAATCTGTTTTT
>CAMEJG010000079.1 GCA_945919465.1 uncultured Anaeroplasma sp.
CAAAAAAAAGGCCGAATGGCCTTAAAGGTGAAAAATTTATTTTTCACTTTTGTTCATTTCAATATTTACAATTTATTAAGATAGTGCTATACTAGGCTTGTACATATTACTTCGGGGTTTGGTGTAATTCCATACCGGCGGTAAAGTCCGCGAGCCTTTGGGCATGAATAGGTGAAATTCCTATACCGACAGTAAAGTCTGGATGAAAGAAGTAGTGAGGAGCTTATTATTTTTTAGTAGGTTTATTCTTATCCCCGTAGAAATATGGGGATATTTTTTATTGTAAAAAAGGAGGATATAGACTTACATGAAAAAATATTTATCAGTGAAGAGACTTTCATTTGTAGCTATTTTTAGTGCCTTAAGTTCGGTATTATATCTATTTTTGAAGTTTCCTCTTCCTATTTTCCCATCATTTCTAGAAATTAATTTTTCAATGATTCCAATCATTATTTGTGCTTTTATGTTTGGACCTATTGATGCAGTAGTTGTAGTTGTGATTAGATTCATAATAAAGCTTATTACAATATCATCTCATACTGCTGGTGTAGGAGAAATAGCTGATATTATTATTGGAATTTTAGTTTCTTTGGTGGCAGGTTCAATTTATAATTATACTAAGCTTAAGCATAAGAGCTTGATAGCCTTAATATGTGGTGCTTTAGTATGGATTATTTCATCTATGATTTCTAATTATTTCTTTAACTTACCAATTTATTTAGAATTATATTTTAATGGTAATGAGGCTCCATTAATTGGATTAATTTCAACTGGAGTTAATGGATTTATTAAATTCTTTAGTTTTGGTACGGCTTCTGATGTTATTATAGATTCATCAAATTATGTTTCTTATTATATTTGGGTTGCGGTATTACCATTTAATATATTACTTTCATCAATAATTATGGTATTTACTGGTCTAGTACATAAAAAACTTAAGGCTTTATATGATTATATAGGAATAAATAAAGACAAAAGTAATAAAAATGTTCAAATTGAGAAATAATAACTATTAGAAGTATTATTTTTTACTTTTAAATTTAATTCATTTATTGTATTATTGTCTTAGGTGATTTTTATGTTTAAGTTATATAATTGGAAAGAACCATTATTTAAAAAGGACTTAATTGCAGTAATTATTAATGGATTAATATTTGGAATTTTGGGTGGAATATTAGCTGGAGTTTTAGATTATTTAATGTTAATGATTAATTTTTCTATAAGCTTCGGTTTAATTATTCTTACCTATATGATAGGTATAAAGGTTAGAAAAAGTTTTTATTCATATCATATTTTATATCCAGTATTAGGTCTTGCTTTCTTGGTTTTAGGTTTATTTATATCATATGCTACATTTTATTTTGTAGCATTTAAATTAGATGCCTTTATATTTTTTATAGATCCATTTTTTTATTTAAATTTTTTATTAAAACCAGCTAATGGAATAATTAATTTTTTTACAAATGGTTATAATCCTTTATCTTTAATTTTAGGTATTTTAAATGTTATTATCTATATTTGGGCTTTTGTATTTTGTTATAGACTGATAAAAGGAAGAAATTAGAAGAAATAAAGCATTTTAAAACGTTTTCAAGTAAATTATATATTTTTATATATTCATTTGAATGAAAATTATAGTATAATTGTGATGGTAAAAAACACAAATATTAAATTTAAGGAGATGTAAATTTTATGCCATTTATTGTAAGCGTATATGCTAGAGAGGTTTTAGACTCTCGTGGAAATCCAACAGTTGAGGTTGAAGTACAAACTGAATCAGGTGCATTTGGACGTGCATTAGTTCCATCAGGAGCTTCTACAGGTGTTCATGAAGCATTAGAACTACGTGATGGTGATAAGAACCGTTACTTAGGAAAGGGTACTACTAAGGCTGTACATAATGTTAATGAGGTTATCGCACCAAAATTATTAGGTATGGATGTAACTCAACAAGTAGTTATCGATAAGATGATGTTAGCTATCGATGGTACTGAAAATAAGACTAACCTAGGTGCTAATGCTACATTAGGTGTATCTATGGCTTGTGCTAGAGCTGCAGCTGATTATTATGGAATTCCTCTATATAATTATTTTGGTGGTTTCAATGCAAAGCAATTACCTTTACCAATGATGAATATTTTAAATGGTGGTGCACATGCTGATTTCTGTATTGACTTCCAAGAAATTATGATTCTTCCAGTTGGTGCTCCTTCAATTAAAGAAGCAGTACGTATGGGTGCTGAAGTATTCCATGCATTAAAGAAGATTTTAAAGGCTAATGGATATGTAACTTCTGTTGGTGATGAGGGTGGTTATGCACCTAAGCTTGGCTCTAACAAGGAAGCTTTCGAGCGTGTTGTTGAAGCTATTAAGGCTGCAGGATATGTTCCTGGTCAAGATGTTTGTTTAGGTATCGATGTTGCTGCATCTGAATTCTACAATGCAGAAACTGGTAAGTATGTATTAAAGGCTGATAAGGGTGAATTCACTTCTAAGGAAATGGTTGATGTTTATTATGCTAACCTTGTTAAAGAATTCCCTATTATTACTATCGAAGATGGTCTTGCTGAAGATGACTGGGAGGGCTGGAAGTATTTAACTGATAAGTTAGGTGATAAGGTTCAATTAGTTGGTGATGACCTATTCGTTACTAATACTAAGCGTTTAGCTAAGGGTATTGAATTAGGTGTAGCTAATGCTATCTTAATTAAGGTTAACCAAATTGGTACTTTAACTGAAACTTTTGAAGCTATTGAAATGGCTAAGAGAGCTGGTTATACTGCAATTGTTTCTCATAGATCAGGTGAAACTGAAGATACTACTATTGCTGATATCGTAGTTGGTACTAATGCTGGTCAAATTAAGACTGGTTCTGCATCTCGTACAGATAGAATTGCTAAATATAATCAATTAATGAGAATTGAAGACGATCTAAATGGACGTGGACAATACGAAGGAATCTCTGTATTCGCAGGTAAGAAGTCTATTTATTGTATTAAATAATTTTAGTTGATTAAATCTTTAAGAGGATCATATTTGGTCCTCTTTTTTTAAAATTTCAATATAAAGCGTTTTCAAACAATCATGTTTTTTATAAACTTGTGTTTTTTTTACAATTTTGATATAATTTCATAGGAAATAGCAGCTTAGCCAAGTGGTAAGGCCTCGGACTCTGACCCCGATATGCATAGGTTCGAATCCTATAGCTGCTGCCATATTGTATGTTTAAGATGATGCATGATGTATCATCTTTTTTTAAAAAAAAATACACAAAAAAGAAGTACTCATTAATTCTTACTTATGTTGGAAGGTAAGAATCTGAGTACTTCTTTTATTTTAATAAATATTCAATACATTTATTATCTAATAATTTTGAAAAATATTATACATTTTTTCTGGAGTTCTTTTTTTCTATCAGACCATCTAGATAAAATAGTAGTAAATAGAGCGTATTTTAGATCAATAAAGAAAATATTACTATCATAAATATCAGCATATTTTATAATAATGTTTTTAATAACATAGCTACATTGATTAGTCATAATGCATACTAAATCTTTATGATTTTTCCAATAATCAAAAAAATATTTTAATTGATTAGGCTCAGTCCTTCTATTATTTAAATATCTATGATAGTAATAATCAAAAGTGACATCTAAAATATCGACGACATTATTAAAATTTCTATAAAATGTAGTTCTAGATATATTACATTCAGTATTTATATCAGCAACAGTAACCTCGGTTAATGGTTTTCTTAATAATATTTGTCTTAAACCGTAACAAAAAGTATAGTAAACTATAGAAATCACCATACTTCAGCCCTTACGG
>CAMEJG010000080.1 GCA_945919465.1 uncultured Anaeroplasma sp.
ATATTTTACTTTTGTAATCAAATTGTTTTCATATTCAAAAGTGAATAAATCAGAGGTTTCACCACATTTATAGCCTATTAGTCTTCCTACATCATCATATTCATATGTAAATAATAGCGTTGAATTAAATGCTACACTAGTAAGCTGCCTTGCTTGATTATAGTTAAATTCATAATAGCTTCCATTTGGTAAGGTAGCTTTTTTAATCTTACCAAAATCACTATATTCATATGTACAATTTATAGTATAATAAGATTTTGGTGACAATAACATTTGGATTACTTGATTATGTTCATCATATATATATTTAATATAATCATAAGCATTAACAATCTCAAATAATTGCCCGTTCTTATAGTCATAACGTGTTTCGTTTAATAACTCATCCTTTTTTAATATATCCCAATCATCACTAACATTATAATCTTTTGTAGTCTCAACTAATTTTGTTTCATCCATATTTGCTATAGTAGTTTTAGTAATCCTATCGAAAAGATATTCATTATCAACTTTTAACTTATAATTATTTCTACTTTTTATCATGTTATTTCTATCATCATAGCTGTATTCTTTTATGGATGAATCTGAATCAATCTCTTTAACAAGCAAATTTGAACTGTTATATAGTGATATGCTTTCTCCTACACCACTATCAATTTTCACAACATTACCATTACTATCATATTCGTAATATGCGCCAAAATCTTGAGGTATTAATTGAATTCCTCCTAATATAATCGATGCATTGCCAGTTAATATAATTTCAATTTTTATTGTTTTATATGATTTTTTAGTCTTTAAGCCTAAAACCATCATATCAAAATTATCATCAATAGTTTCCTTTGCAAAATGCTCTATCCTACTTCTATCTGCAGTTATCTTAACCTTAACATTTGAAGTAGTCGAATAATCACTTAGCTCGCGACCAAATAATACTAAAGATAGATTATTTAATGCCAGTCCATTTGTAGCTAAAGTGTATGATAAAGTACCTGTACCACTAACCTTATATGCAGTATTACCTAAAATGGGATTCCAAAGTGAATCTGTAGGTATATTTTCTTCCTCAATACTTAAAGAATTGTTTTGATTGAAAAAATTATTAATATTGATTCCATTAAGCATATTATATGTCTTGTTCTTGACATTAATTACCGCACTTTGGTACATTAATTTTTTTGTTTCATCATCAATTTTATAATTTAGCGCATCGTAATCATCAGACATCTCATATAATACTTTACCATTTGAATCAAAGAATATATATGTTTTCTTACCAGTCATACAATCTTTTACTTCTGTCATATTATCTTGATATGTGATTTCAAAATCACAATTCTTTTTCACAATTGCACTACTGTTTTCTTTATTTCCATAATAATTGATTATTTTTTGGACTCTACCATTAGAAACTATACAATCAATATGACCATAGTAATTATAATCACCTACTAACGAAATTAATTCAGTATTCTCATTATTATAATTATCTTTTTTGGAAATACTCGAAATTAAATCGTATTCGTTTTCACCAAGGCTCATTTTAACTTGAAATACTTGCTCAGATGTATTAAATATTGTTTGTATAGACTTTACTTTAACATTATTTTCATAATAAACTATATTATGATTTAACGTTATCCAGAAGAGATCGTTTAAGCAAATTCTAGTTCCTACCTCTGGATTAGTATTGTTACATAAAACAAAATCATCTCCATACCACCCAAAATAGTATTTAGTTCCCTTCTTCATTTGGATAAATTCTGGGTATTCATCACCAAATTGCTCATAATGACTTACATTGCCATACTTATCTATAAAATCTAAACCATCAGTTGAATCAGCACCGTTTGTATACTTTAAGATACAATTTGTTTCATCATTCTTAAAATTTATTAGATAATGGTCTACTGATCCATCGGCATTTATTACATCACCATTTGCCATAATCTTTTGATATAGACTTAATTTAACACCACCATAAAAATTCGAATCATCTTCTCTATCTTGATAATTATAGATCAAACTTAGATCAATTGGCGATTCGCCAACCGTACTAAATAATGGTATTGTCATAATCAAATTCGCATCATCCTTATTTAAATTTACATTAACACTGCCTGCATTCCCTACAGTTTGTGTTAATTGCTTCGTATATTGTTTTAAACCTCTATTCATTTTTATTTTTCTCCTTCATTTATTATTATTTTTATTTCATTATCTTCTTTTAAAAATGCATCATCTAGATACATATTTGCTTCCTGAATATCTACAAATCTTTTAAATTTGTTTGTATAATATTCCTTTAATTCTTTTATCACGTTTATTCTTTGTTCATATAGTAAATCCATATTTAGTCTTACTACAACGTCAATATCAGAATCTATTCTTTCACGCCCTTTTGCAAAAGATCCGTGTATTAATAGTGTCTTTACACTATATTTGCTCATAAGCATTTCCTTATCTTCTAAAAATACATCTATTATTTCTTTTAAAGATATTGGCTTAAGGTTTTTTAAGTAATTCTTACTTATAAAATCGTAGTTTTTTATAAGCTCTAAGAAAAACTTAAGTAGTTCTTCTTTAGTAGAAACTCTTTCATATTCTTTCAACTTCATAATCGAAAGCTTAATACTTGGTATGTTATTTTTAACAAGTACATAATTAAGCATCATTAATGGTATTATTAGCTCATTTAATTTAGAATCATTATTAAGTAGTTTTCTTACCATTAAATGAAACTCTACTGCTTTTTCTATTGGTGCGTATTCACTTAAATAATAAAAAGAATTAACCATCTTGCTTATTAAATATTCATCTATTTCTTTATTTAATATGAAGAAAAATTTATTTAATAAAGCATTAGATAGATTACTTTTACTATTATTAAGCAAATACATATATGCATCAAAGTAGCTTTTGATTTGCTCATCTAAATTAGTTCTTCCTTCTTTTTCATCATATAGCAATGCTTTTACACCATTATGATTAATATCATATCCACAGTATTTAAATATTTTTTCAATAAATGAGCTTGTAACCTTTCTTACGATTAGTTCCTTATCGTTCATTGCTCTTATTCTCCTTTAATATTTGTTTTATTACTTGGTGACTACCTGTTGAGGCTAGTCCTGAAATTATTCCTATTGCAGCTGCACACAGCACATTTGGTGGACTACCTATAATTGCTGGATTTAAGGTGTATGTAACTACACCTATAACTCCACCTACTAAACCTACTAATATAGGTATTCCTTTATACAGCTTTGTTTTTTTCGTAAACACAAGCTTAAATACTTCACCTACTATATAGCAAATTACTACAATCGCTGGTATTGTTATATAACTCATATTATTTCTGAGTAATATGCTCCTGTAGTCGTTGATTTAAGGAATTATATGCTTCTTCAACCTTTATTACTCGAGTGAGCAATAACTGATAATTAGCTTCTACCTTATCAAGCTTTCCTTCCATTCGATCAATACTTGATTTAATATATCCAATATCACTTAACAGTGTTCCTTCTCTTTTAGCTTCAGTTGTTACATCCTTACAAGAATTTCTTCTAAATGCTAAATATGCAAACATTATTGAAGATAGTGTCCCAATTAAACCTATTAATGTTATTACTACTTGGATCATAATACGTTTCCTCCTTCCTTTTAATTTTATAAAGGCCTTTATTTTTCGTGCTCAGTAATGCCTGAGCAATAAAATCCTAACATTTATTCATTAGATATAGCAATTCGCAAATCTTTGAGTTTCCCCAAAATTAAATAAGGGTATAAAAAAAGAAAAATCTACGAGGTA
>CAMEJG010000081.1 GCA_945919465.1 uncultured Anaeroplasma sp.
AGTATATTGTCTTGGCATAGTTTAACCTCCTTAATATACTTAAATGATACCAAAATTATTATGAAATGGTAGGGTGGTTAAAATTTGTGGTCACACAATAATGCCGTTTTTATGCCAAAAAAGAAAAAACTTTGATATTTGTCGTATCAAAGTTGTTGTTTTCATATGTATTAGTAGAGCAATTTTAATACAATTTAGCATACCTTCCCAACTTTTTAGCATACTTATTTGATTTTTAGCTTATCTTTCTGATCACATAAAATTTATTAAGTGTTTTGTCAAATAATCCAATAATCGTTTTGTTATTATATTCATTTAAGGAATATTTACTAAATATTGAACTGGAAAAAAATGGATTAGTATCTACTTTCTTATTATTAATTGTGACTGTATAATAAGTAGCACCTCTATACATATAAGAAGTTGATATATCATCAAGCTTAACTTCATAAATTTGCATATTTTCATATTTTTTAAGTAGATATCTCATTTTACTGTATGAATATAACATGAATGATCCAAATATAATTAACATGAATATTATAAATCCTAGCCAAGAGAGTATAATAATAACAATATATTCTAAATTAGTTATAGCAATAGCTAAAGGAATAAATATAGTAATCATCGATATAATCAGCCAAATGTAAAAATATAAAACTAGTTGATGTTTTCGCCATTGATATTCAACACTATTTAAGATATCATCTCTTGTTAATTTCATTTTAAAACCTCCCAATAACCAGTTTTTTTGGATCCGATTCTAACAATATATCCATTCAAAGTAAGTTTATCTAGGCATCTTTGCACAGTACGTTTGTCTACTCCTATCTGCGTAGCTAACTCCTCTCGTGTTTGAACAGGGTTCTCCTTTAATAAATTCAAAACTTTATAATCATTGGTGGTGAGTTTAACAATTAGGTTTAAAGTGACATTTTCAGTGACATTTAAAGTGACATTATTCCTATAAAAAACGAAAGAGAAGCCATCTGAATTTGATTCATAACCGACTCTGATATTTCTATCCTTGCATAAAGAGTACACTTTTTTAAAGCCACTTCCAAACATTTCAACATCCTTACTTTTATATAATGTATTTAGAATTACTTTATTTCTTGGCTGACTCTTTCTATTGGAAGTTACAAACATCTCAGGGGTAAGATCAACCGGGAATTCTCCTGGATTATATATTTCAATTTGAGTTGGAGTAATTGCGATCTCATTTTCTGTAACACCCCTGTAATTGGCGTGAGCAAAAGAATTAACAACTATTTCTCTAATAGCTTCCACTGGTATTTCAGGAACTTCCACTCTAGAAGTTCCCAATATGCTTTCCACTTTCCAATTCATTTTATCTTTTATATATGAGTTTGCATATCTAATCAAATTATATATATTATCCTCTACTCTTCGAATATCAGAAAAATTTATTCTCTCATCTGTAACATATGTTGCAATCTTTAGTACTACAGGTTTCTTATTAGAGAATAAATAATATCCAGCATTGGTCAAATGATTATTCTCAAAAAGGCCAAGTCCAATAAGTAATTCTTCTTCGTTATATGATGACAACGGATTTAGCCTACCGCAAGAAATCGACTCGTCATAAAATGATCTAAGTGCATTTTTATCCACATCATCTATTCCAAATATAGTTATGTTATTTTCCCATTTTGATGAGTAGTCAGTAGATGCCATTACATTCTTTATTTCTTCAGTAGTCATTTTTTCAGACCTATCAACAACTCTTTTGTAAAAAATCCCAAATGATGAATATGGTCTTTCGTTGCCAGAAAACTTCACTTCAATACATTTGCATCCATCGAATTCAACTTCTTTTATAAAAGGGTAAATCATTGGAGAAATAGCTTCTTTGCAAATTCTAGCAACATCATCAAGAGTCAAATTGCCAATTTCCTGTCCACAAACATCTCCATTTGGTTTAATGCCAAAATATAGAGTACCTGATCCGTGTTTGTTTAAAATGGCACAAATATCATCCATCGCCTCTTTAACTTCACTAGTTGATTTTTTAAATTCTAATTGTTCATTTTCTCTTCCAAAGTTCATAGAATATCTTCCTCTTTTTTGATAACATTATTATAGCATGTTTCAAAACATTTGTCACTTTATTTGTCACTTTATTTGTCACTTTATTTACCAGTAAAAAACGGATAGTAGATAACGTTCAAGCTATGTAAGCCAATATCGTTTAATCGTGGGGTAATCGTGTAAATATAACCCTAATCGTGTAATTGTGAAATTTCAGCTATATAAAATATACCTTCAAAATAAATATATTAATACACAATTTGATTTGTACTTGAAAAGGGAGTTCTTTAGAATTGATGGTTCGAACCTAGATTGGCAAAGAAAAATGCAAAAATAGGCTATAAATCAACAAAAAAAGGCTTGATACTTAGATGAAACCCGTAAGGGATAAAACTAAATCAAGCCAAAAGAAAACCTCATCCAAGAGTTAGTAGCTCAAGGGTGAGGTATTTTTAATTATTAGAATCCATTCATTTTTGCTGTGATAATTGCTGCCGTGACATTAGCACCTACGTTTATTAAAAAGTCCTTTAGACCGTTTAATGCCGATTTTATTACACTTGTTTTTTTGTTGGATTTTATTGACATATCAATATCTTCTAAGATATCTAGTGCGTCAGATTTGTTTTTACTACTAATTGCTTCATTTTTAAGTGATTTTTTAATTTCATCAATTAGCTCTGCGCTATAAGAACTTGTAAAATCAATCGTGTTATTATCTCCAGAAACTAATTGCGAGCTATTAACATTTCCAGTAATTACTGGACCATAATAATTTATTTGCTGTGGAATTATTCTTGCTTTTTCTTTTTCTGATTCACTAAATTCAAAATCTTCTCCTAGTATCCCATCGTTTTCTAGTTTTAAACACCACTCTAATAAACAATTTTTTACGCTTTCAATTATTTGTATTATAGCACCTTGGGGAATGACTAAATAACACGGAAAACTAACACTGACATTAGCGCATAGACTCTCAGACAATTCACTCGGAAAAGCTATAGTAATTGATTGATTGCTCATTGATAGATTAATTAATTCCGATATAGGATTAAACAATTTTCTTGTGTTTAATTGTTCAGCGATAGATGAAGGCATCATCACTGGAATTAATCCATGATAAGGATTTTTTGCTTTAACCTCGCCTATTATGTTTCTGTACTCAGGTATGTCATCATAATTATAGAACAGCACTTTATTTCAGGGCATAATTATCAAATTATTTAAGGA
>CAMEJG010000082.1 GCA_945919465.1 uncultured Anaeroplasma sp.
TGTTGAACATCACTTTATTTAAGGGGAATTATAATTAAATGAATCAAAATGAATAAGGGAGTAAGCTAATTTAATTTGACTCAATTTTAGTCAATGCATTTGAGCTTACTCCCTTTTTGTGTATAATAGTTATTATAAAATAAAAAAATAGTTGAATCAAAATCTTGGCAGATACATTCAACTATTACCAAAAAAGGCGATAATATGATAACATTTAATTTAAAAAGTTTCAATAGTGATATTAAGGATTATAATAATTTTGTTGTAAATCTAGAAATTAAAAACGTAATATGTCCAAATTGTGGTACATGTGATATAGAAAGACATGGATATTATAAAAGATATGTTATTATATCCGGAAATAAATACTATATAAGAGTATTAAGAGTAAGATGTAAAAGATGTGGTCATACACATGCAGTATTACCCAATTTTATTATACCCTATTTACATGATCCTATTGAAAACATACTACAACTAGTTACTTCTTCAATTAAAGATATAGACGAAGGCGATATAAAGCTAATCACAAAAATAAAAAAGAAATGGATACCAATTCTAAAAAGCTTAGGACTTACATTTAAGACTAAACTAGAGGAATTGTTTTTTTGCGTTTCTAAAAGCATTAAACAATGCATTTTTCAAATTCATCGAGGGAAATATTTCATAATGAGTTAAATCCACATAACCTCACCTAGAATATAATTCAAGTTCAAAATATAATGGCATTGTCGAGGAGGTATGGTTATGACAAATGAAGAAAAAGATAGAATAGCCCTGTTTAGATACGGGATTATTTCAGAGTTAGTATCAGGTATTACTAATTTTGGCAGCAAAGATGCATATTTTAAAGCAAAGGGGGAAATAAAGTGGATTGATATGGATGGTAAGCCAACTACAATAAGTGAAAAAACAATTGAACGATGGTATTATAATTATATGAAATATGGTTTTGACGCTTTAAGACCTAAGGGGAGAAATGATCGTGGTGGGACAAGAAAACTAGATGATGAGATACTTAGTGTAATTGATTATTACATAGAAAAACATCCAAGGATGCCGGCTACTTTAATATATGATGAGCTTATAAGGAATAACTATATAAGAATTGATGATGTTAGTCAATCAACAATCACAAGATATGTATCTAAGAAAAAGAAAAACAGTGATGTTTTGCCAAGAGCAGAAATGAAAAGATATGAGGCTAGTCATATAAATGAGATATGGTGTTGTGATACTACCTATTCTTTTAAGATTAACGTTGGTAATGAAAAAAAGAGGCTTTTTATAATTGGCATTATCGATGACGCCTCAAGAATGATAGTAGGAATTGATGTGTTTTTTAATGATAACTATCCCAATTTTTTAAGTGTATTAAAAAGTGCTGTAAGTAGATATGGAAAGCCAAAGATTTTGAATTTAGATAATGGTGCCCCATATAAAAATAGCCAACTAGAAATGTTAGCTGCAAGAGTTGGAATATGCCTATATCACAACAAGCCTTACTATGGGCAAGGTAAAGCCAAAATAGAAAGATGGTTTAGAACAATGAAAGATCATTTTATGGCAAACTATCATTTAACAAGTAAAACAACCATAAATGAGTTTAAAACAGATTTAATGGAATACGTTGTAAACTATAACAATAGTATTCATTCTCAGCTTAATGGACAAACACCAATAGAAAGATTTTTTAATTCGGGCGAAGAAATTAAGCAACTAGAAAAAGACTATATAAATCAAACTTTCTTATTAGAGGTTGATAGAAAAGTAAGTATAGATTGTGTTATTCAAATAGATAATATAGAGTTTGAAGTTCCACAACAATATAGTAAAAGACAAATAAAAATACGTTACTCAAACGATTATAAGAATTGTTATGTAGTAAATCCTGATGGAGGCTTAGACCAGATAAAACTACTAGACAAAAAAGCAAATGGACAAATTAAAAGGAAACAACCTATTTTTGATACGGAGGCGCAACAATGAATTATTTATTAAAGTACGGAATCGAATATAATCCATTTATTAAGAACAACAATGATGAAAAGATAGAACTTAATAATACGAAGCAACTTCTATTTAGATTACGACACTTAGAAGAAACTAAAGGGATAGGATTGATTACTGGTGAGCCAGGATTAGGAAAATCAACAACCATAAGGCACTGGGTTAAGGATTTAAATCCAAACCTATATAAGATTATATATATACCACATTCAACAGTTTCAGTTCATGAATTTTACAAAGAATTATGTAATGAATTAGGGCTAGAGGAATATCATTCAAAAAGAAAAAACTTAAATATTATTCAATCTGAAATCAAACGATTATGGTATGAAAAAAAGATGACTCCATTAATAATATTGGATGAGGCGAATTATTTACCATCATCTGTATTAAACGATTTAAAGATATTACTTAATTTTGATATGGATTCTAAGGAGCCTTATATTCTTATTCTTATAGGTCAAAACGCAATAAGAAATGTATTAAATATGAAAGCAAATGAAGCATTAAAGCAAAGAATATCTATGAATTATAATTTTCAACCATTAGATAAAGATGAATCAAAAATGTATATTGATAATAAGCTTAAGCAAGCAGGAGTAAATAAACAAATATTATCAAATGAGGCATATAATCAGGTAATAGGATCAGCAGCTGGAATACCTAGAAAGATTAATCAATATATGGATAAAGCATTACTGCTTATGGAAAACAAAAAGCTTGATATAATTGATGAGATAACGATGATGGAGGCAATTGATGAAATCACAATCTAGTCTTTTGTATAAGCATTTACCACAAAAATATTCAAAAATATATAATGATGGCCCCATCTTATATCTATATAAAGGTAATACAGTGCTGTGTGCATATTCATTTGATAAAAAGAAAAAAGTTATACTTGTAAAGAATTATATTTTGTTTAACTTCTTTTATATGTCTATATATCAATTTTTTCACGAAGGTTGGAAAGTAATATCTAGAAGTGATTTCAATAAACTGAAAGTAATACTTCGATTAGATGAAGATTTACCATTTTAATCCCTCAAATAAAATGCCTAGTCAGACTTAAATAATTTGACTAGGCATTATTACATATATAAATCTGGCTCAAATAATTTGAATAATTGAACCTTAAATAATTTGCTAGATAACA
>CAMEJG010000083.1 GCA_945919465.1 uncultured Anaeroplasma sp.
GCAACAGCTACTCTAGCAAGCTGTGGAGGAGGAGAATCAACAACAACTCCAACAGCCCCAACTAGCACAAATACAACAGTAACATCAAAGCCAGAGGAAACAAAAGTTAGTGAGGTATACTATTGTTCGGCACCAGAGGGAGATTACTTATTTACAAAGACAGGAAGTAATTTCACATTATCATTATTAGGTAAGACTTATAGTGGTACATATACACTAGTAGATAATAGTTACAGATTATCAGCAACAGGCTTAGCAGAATGCAGTGCTGAGATGATTGATGATGTATTAGTAGTAAGACTAAATGGAAAGACATATAGTTTTTATAAGGTAGAACCATCTACAGTAACATTTAACGTTGATGGAGAAGAAACTACAGTATCAGCAATGAATGGAAAGAAGGTTGCAAAACCAGAAACACCAGTAAAGGAAGGCTATACATTCATTGGCTGGTATAAAGATAGTAGCTATAATGAA
The DNA here is from genome assembly GCA_945919465.1 of uncultured Anaeroplasma sp. Classification (GTDB taxonomy): domain Bacteria; phylum Bacillota_I; class Bacilli_A; order Acholeplasmatales; family Anaeroplasmataceae; genus Anaeroplasma. The sequence continues at coordinate 478 of CAMEJG010000083.1, forward strand.
GTATATAATTTTGATGTAGAGGTAGTTAAGGGAGATCTAACATTATATGCAAGATTTGTTGAGACTACAACTACTACAGAATATAGAGTAAGCTTTAAGGATGGAGATACTACATTATTTGTAGATACAAAAACTACAAATGGAGCAGTATATGATTTGCCAACACCAGAGGATAAGGATGGAAAGAAATTCTTAGGCTGGTGGACAAGTGATTTTAATGATCCTGAGAAATTAACAAGCGAATATAAGGGTGAAGCATTAACATCAAATACAGTATTATATGCAGTATGGGATGATGGTAGCTTACATGTATCAGTTACAGAAAGTGGAGTAACATGGAATAGCTTAGGAACAGGAGCAGCATATACAGTAGATATTGAAGGACCTGCAGGAAAGAAGTCATTCCCATCAAATACAGTAAGTTATAAATATAATTTTAATTCTGAGGTAGCAGGAACATATAAGGTAACTGTAACATCAGGAGATAAGGCAACAACAGTATATTATAATAATAAGACTCTAGCAAGAGTATCAAGCTTTGAAGTAGTTGATTCAAGTGTATTAGTATTTGAGCCAGTAGCAAACGCAGAAGGCTATAAGATTACAGTTGAATGTGGAGATAGCGATCATAAGCATACAAATTATGATTTAAAGGGCAATACATATTTTGATTTCAGTAACTGTTCAATGAAGCAAGGTGGTATTGTATTTACAGTAGTAGCATATGCAGAAGGCTATCAAGAATCTTTAGGAGCAACATACGTATATGAAAAGACACTAGATAAGGTTAGTGGCTTAAGTGTAGAAAGTGATACAGTAAGCTGGAATAGAGTATCAAATGCTACAGCATATGTAGTAGAGGTTACCTCAAATGGTAAGGTAGATACATATAATGTAGGAAATACAACAACATTTGATTTAAAGGGTTATACAGGAGAATTAAAGGTTTCAGTATATCCAGTATCAAAGGGATACAACTCACCAGAATCTGCAACAACAACAGTTACAAAGACAACACTTGCATCACCAACCAATGTAAAGGTAGTAGATGGAGTAGTAACATGGGATGCAGTAGAAGGAGCAACAGGCTATACAGTATTAGTAGATAATGAAGCATATGAAGTAACAGAGGCATCATATAAGCTAGTTACAACTGATTTTGAGAAGAATTCAGTACATAGTGTATATGTAATGGCAACAAATGCAGATTCATCAAAATCATCAGCATATTCTGATGCATATACATTCACATATTTAGGCTTAACAAGTGTAAGCTATTCAAATGGCGTAGTGAGCTGGGATTCAGTAGTAGGCGCTAAGAAATATGGAGTAGTAGTAAATGATGGCTCTGAAGTAGTAGTAAAGGGCGAATCAAAGCTTGAAGTAGCATTTGATAAAGCTGGCTTAAATACAATTAAAGTATGCTTCTATGATAAGAATAATGTAAAATCAGCATATGTAGAAGTAGAAGTATATACATTTGCAGTATATTATGATTCATGTACAGAAGATGGTACAGTAGTACCAACTGGATATTATGCATATGGAGATACAGTAGTATTCCCAACAGTAAGCTTTGGAGGCTATAACTTTGCTGGATGGTACAATTTACCAGATGGACCAAAGAATAATGCATCAAAGTTTGAAGAAGGCAGCATGATGCCATCAACAACAGTAGTATTATTCGCATATTGGACACCACAAGATTATGATGTAGTACTAGATTGTGGAGAAGATGCAGAAGTAGAAGCTACATCAGCAGTAGTAACTTACAAAGAGGGCTTTGTACTTCCAGTGCCAACAAGAGATTCTGTAGACATTATGTTTGATGGATGGTATACAGAAAAAGGTGGAAAGGGTACAAAGATTACAGATGCAAATGGTAATTCAGTAAATCCATGGGCTTATAGAAGTGGAATGACTTTGTATGCAAAATGGGTTAACGTATTAAGCTATGAAGCAGTAAAGGATAATTCTGATTCTGTAATAGGATATAGAGCAGTAGCTGGTGAGGGTATCAAATATGCATCAGAAATAACAGTTCCTGCAACATATAATAATTTACCAATATTAGAATTAGGTAATTTTACAGGAAGCACAAAGCTTACAAAGCTTAATCTACCTGATACCTTAAATTATGTAGATACAGTTACAGGTTTTACAGGCTGTAATTCACTAGAGGCAGTAAATGTTTATGAAGTAGATCAATCATCATATAAGCATGAGGTATTATATGCTTCTAAAGATGGAGTATTATATTATAAAAATACAATAAGTGAACTTTCTGGCTGGGAGGTTAAATTTGTACCATTAGCTAAGACAGGTCATTGTAATATTATGGAAGGTACAGTAAGTATTCCAATTAAGGCTTTCTATTGGACAGCAATTACATCTGTTACAATTCCATATACAGTAGTAGAAATTGGTACTCAAGCCTTCTATTATTCAGATATCACATCAGTA
>CAMEJG010000084.1 GCA_945919465.1 uncultured Anaeroplasma sp.
ATATTAATTTAATTATAAATAAAGGAGAAATGATTGGATTTGTTGGAACTAATGGTTCTGGTAAAACAACTACAATAAGATCAATTTTAGGATTTATTAAACCTACCAGAGGTGAAGTTTATGTAAATGGTATGGAATCATGGAAAAATCAAGACAAGATTGCTAAGCTTGTTGGATATGTTCCTGGTGAAATAGCCTTCCCTGATTTAAAAACAGGTGTTAATTTCTTAAAGAGCCAAGCTGAATATAAAGGAATAACTGATTTAAGCTATGCTGATTCTTTAATAAAAGAATTACAGCTAGATCCTAAAGCTAACTTAAAAAGAATGAGTAAGGGTATGAAGCAAAAAACAGCCTTAGTTGCCGCTTTAATGGCTGATTCACCAATAATTATTTTAGATGAACCAACTACAGGATTAGACCCATTAATGAGAGATGCATTTTTAAATATTATTAAGCGTGAACATCAAAAGGGAAAAACAATATTTATGTCATCTCATATGTTTAATGAAATGGAAGACACCTGTGATAAGGTAGCTTTAATATCTAATGGACATATTATTGATATAGCTGACATGAAGAAAATTAAAAATAGAAATGAAATTGATTTTAAAATTGAATTTAATGATGCTGAATCATTTAATAAATTTATGAAAATGAATTTTAAAATTATTAGAATTCAAGAAAAATACAATCAATGTACTATTGAAATAAATAAAGAAAATATCAACGATTTATTTTTAAAATTAGATGGATTAAATGTGAAATTTATATCTGAGGTTAAATATACCTTAGAAAAGCATTTTAAAAAAATTATGGAGGGTAATAACGATGAAAAATAATAAAAGAAGATTATTTTCTAAAGCTTTGTTTAAGCAAAGTTGCAAAGCAAATGGATTAATGTGGTTAATAATAACAGTTGCGGTATGCTTTATGCTATCTTGTGTTATGTTAATATCTGGTACTAGCAATATCTCAAGTGTAAAGGATGGAGTACAAGATACTATTATTCAAGAATTAATTACAAGTGAAATTAAAAAAACATCAATTAATGTAGAGGATAAAGCTTTAAATGGTGAAAAGGAATTTGATTCCAAATTTACATCAAAATTTAATGAATTAAATACAAAAGAAAATGCTATAAGATTTAAAGCCTATAAAGAAGCAAAAACTCAAGAAGCATATTTAGAATGTGCAAATCTTGTTAAAGATTTAGTTACAGAAAAAATAACTAATGCAGTAGAAGAAAAAGTACTAAGTGAAGAAAATGAAATTAAATCAGAAATCGCAAATGCCGTAACATCTGATATGTCAAAAGAAGAAGCTGCGTATGAAATTGGAATTTTAATGGCTCAAGGAAAAACTCAAAATGAAGCTATTGAAGAGGTTAAAGCTAAATATATTGCATTAGAAACTGAAAAAATTAAAAATGAGCATATCGCTAATGCAAAAGCATCTATTATTGCATCAAAGCAAGAAGAATATACTTTAGAAGCTCAAGAAGAATTAGTAAATGAATTAAATGAAATTCAATCAGAAACTGAAGCTGATGTAACAAATAAATTTAAAGAAATGTATGTTATTCCTTCTTATACTTATGCAAGTAATTCTATTAAATCATATTATGATGAAAATACAAATGAATATAAGGTTACAATGCTTACTATTAATCCAAATCATTTATTAGATAGCGAATATAGTAAAAATAATGAAGAAATACCTGATGAATATATTAATGATTTTTCATTTTATATGTTATCAGATGTTGAAAATTATGAATATAATGATTGCCAAGGTTATTCCTTACTTGAATTTATAACAAATGATAGATCTGAATTTTTAGAAAATCGTGCAGCAAAAGCTTGTGCAATGGTTGTTGGAGCTAAATTAACTTCAGCAGATTATAAAAAAGAAATACTTAATATTTTAAAGGATTATAAGGTCACTGAAGAAAAATATGATGCAATGGGATTTGATTATAAAAATACTTATAAAATTGCTTATGAAAGTATTTTAGAATTCCAAAATAAACTAAATTATGAATATTCATTAATAGATGAAAATATAAAAGCTAATGAAGATTTATATAAAGCTAAAAAAAGCGAAATTCATGATAAGCTATTCATTGATGTCGCAGGTTCTTTATTAGATAAATTACCCGAAAATGTATCAGATGGTATTCATGAATTAGGCACTATGGATTTATATGGTTTAATTGTTGGTTCTATATTCTTTAAGATGGCAGGATTATTACTTCCAATTATTTATTTAATTATGTGTTCAAATTCTTTAATTGCTGGACAAGTTGATACTGGTTCAATGGCTTATGTTTTATCAACATCAACAAGAAGAAAGGAAGTAACTTTTACTCAAGCAATTTATCTTGCAGGTTCTTTATTATTAATGTTTATTTGTACAACAATTACATCTTGTATTTGCTTTGCAATTGCTGATGTTACAACTGATTTAACATATTTAAAATTAATATTAATTAACCTAGGTGCATTTGTAACACTATTTGCTATTTCAGGTATTAATTATTTAACATCTTGTATCTTTGATAGAAGTAAAAAGGCAATGGCATTAGGTGGTGGAATTTCTATGTTTTTCTTAGTTGCAACAATGCTAGGTTTATTTGGTTCACCAGTAATTCCTTCAGTTGTTAGAATTTCTGCTTTAAATAATTTCAATTATGTATCATTAATTTCTTTATTTGATGTTGTATCAATTCTAGATGGTGGTAATGCTTGGATTTATAAATTAATTATACTAGTTATTGTTGGATTAGCAGGCTATATAATTGGTTCTATTAGATTTGAAAAGAAGGATTTACCTTTATAATAAGAAGGGGCTGTGAAAAAACCTAACTTTTAAAAAGTTGGCTTTCACAGCCTTTT
>CAMEJG010000085.1 GCA_945919465.1 uncultured Anaeroplasma sp.
AATTTAACAATACTGCTTTTGAATATGAACATTTAAAAGCCGTGCTTTATAATGAAAAAAAGTTTATAAATGATGAAGAAAATAATATTGTGTATGAATATGAATACGATGATTATGGTAATATAATTACAATTAAAACTTCAAATAATAGTATACACACTAATAAATCTTTATCATATGATTCATTAAATAGATTGATTAGTTACAATGGTAATGATGTAATTTATTCCTCTATTAATCCATGGCTTATTCAATATATTAATGGTTTTAATTTAACATTTGATGATAATAAATTGACTAGAATTTCTAAAAACAACATGGATTACTCTTATATTTATGATGATAAGGGATTCCGTATAAAAAAGATTAATAATACTGATGAAACAACTGAATATTTTTATGAAGGAAATAATTTAGTTTTAGAAACTTGTAATAATTATAAAATCTATTATTACTATGATGAAAACAATGATTTAATTGGATTTAAATATAATAATCAAAAGTATTACTATATTAGAAATATATTTAAAACTATTGAAAAAGTTATTGATAGTAATGGAAATATAGTTATTTCGTATCGATATGATCCATATGGTAAGGTAATAATGACTACTAAAGCTAATAACGCTCCAATAAATCATTTTCTTTATAAAGGATATTATTATGATGATGAAACTGACTTTTATTATTTGCTTAGTAGATACTATTATCCTGAAATATGTAGATGGATTTCACCAGATTCAATTGAAGATTTAAATCCTGAAAGTATCAATGGATTAAATTTATATGCGTACTGTGGAAATGATCCGATAAATCGATTCGATCCATCTGGTCATGCATTTATTTCGGTATTAGTTGGACTTGGTATTGCTGCTCTTATTGGCGCGGGAATAGGAGTTGCTTCTTACACAGCAGGACAACTTATTGATTATGCTATAACTGGTGACTTTGAATGGTCTTGGGGCGGATTCTTTGGGTCAACGATTGGTGGTGCAGTTGGTGGAATGATTGCATATGCATTGCCATATATTGGTATCGGAAGCGCTGCTGTAGGAGCTTTCTTTAGTGGAGCAGCTACTACTGCAGGAACTATGATTGGACAAAATATCACAGATAATGCTGGTTATTCCGCTATGGATATTTTATTAAGTTCAGCAATAACTGGTGTTTTCTCTGCAGTATCTGTTGGTGTAATGAGTAGAATCCGAATCCCAGGTCTAAATGCCGGTAGAGGAAGTTATTCTGCTGTTAGCAGTCAGATGTATACAAAATTTAGAAATCAAACTATCAGTAGAATTACTATGAGAACTTTTGGAAAAATGTTTGCAGCAGAAGCATATAGTGGTATAGCGGGGTCTATATTTGAAGATGTATATGATTATTCAGGTGCTTATGATTGGATATTAAATTGGTTCTAATATACGAGGAGAAAGATAAATGAAAAAAACATATTTACCGCTAAATATTTGGCATTTACTTATATATTTAATGTGTATACTTATAGCAGGTTTTGGTATATATATGTCTGTAATTGGATTAAATGCATTATTAGCATATGGACAATACAAATCAATAATTCTTATTGTGTCTGGTTTAATTATTGTTGTTTTATTCTTATTCGTTTTGATCTATAATTTGCACAATAGAATTATTTTTTATGATAAAAAAATTGTTATTACAGGTCATTGGATTATTAAAAACGAAGGATTACAATTTCCGGATGAAATAGAGTATAGTGAAATAAAAGATGTATCTATAATTTGTGCGAATGCTAATTCTTTAAAGAAAAGAATTAAAAAAGCGGGCTATTCATCACTAAGACCGTTTGTATTCTATGAAATTAGTTTGAAAGACAATGAAACAAAATGGATTTACATTGAATGTTTTTCAAGAAAGCAAAGAAAACAAATGCTTGGTTTAATCAATGATAAAGTTGGTTTGAATTTATCTTATGAATTATTAGAACGAAAAGATTTCTCAATATATAACAGAAAAAACAAAAGAAAATAATAGCAAATTACTTTCATAAGTAAAACTAGGTATGTTTTTCTTTATGTAAATCTTTTTCCTTTTAATTTAAGTTTAAAAATGATGGAAGTAAGAAAAGTTTTACCAAAGACGGAAAGTATCATTCACCAATTTGGCATAACTTATCTTATTCCTATCAACAATTGTATTGAGCAGGTTGAAGAATTTATAATTGAGTTAATAAAGGATTCTAAATATCAAGGTAAAGACTATTATACAAATTTAATGCCTTTAGATTTTAATACTTTACTATCTTATTTAATAAATAATAAAAATTTGTTAATTAATAAATATAAAATGAAATCTCTATATATATTTGGGTCATATTATTTAAAAACTAATAGATTTGATTCGGATATTGATCTATATGTTATTTTTTCTTTAGATGTGCCTTTTATTGAAAAAGAAAAAATAGTCAAAGAAGTAAAAGATGTTTTATTTAACCATTTTAGAAGGTTTATTGATATCGAAGAAATATTTGAAGTACCTTCTCATGGCTATAAAGTTTTTTAAAAATTAATTAAGTACATTAAAAAGTATATAATATAAATATGGGAAACAAATTAGGGATAGGAGGAAATAATTTAATTTTAGAAACCTGTAATAACTATAAAATCTATTATTATTATGATGAAAACAATGATTTAATTGGATTTAAATATAATAATCAAAAGTATTACTATATTAGAAATATATTTAAAACTATTGAAAAAGTTATTGATAGTAATGGAAATATAGTTATTTCGTATCGATATGATCCATATGGTAAGG
>CAMEJG010000086.1 GCA_945919465.1 uncultured Anaeroplasma sp.
TCATGTCACCATTAGCTTTTTTGCATTTTTCACTTTTAGAAGTGTCGAAAACGAGTTTATAAACAATATCATAAATAATTTTTAATAAACTCAATTACGCCTTGATATATAGCATCACATAAAATATATTGATATTCACTAGTTAATAGCTTATTTTTCTCTTCTTCATTAGTAATAAACCCACATTCTACTAATGCTGAAGGTATTATAACAGAATTAAGTAAATATATATTAGTTCTATTAACTATTTTTCTTGTAGTATCCGTATATAAGGTTAATTTATTTTGAATATTTAAAGCTAATTCTTCATTCAATTTATTACTATTAGAGTAGAATACCTGTGCTCCTTTATATTTAGAATCTGTATAGGTATTCATATGAATAGATATTAATAATAATGCATTACTATTATTTACTATTTGAACTCTTTTCCTCATATCTTCCTTTTTATTAAATTTACCATTACTTAAATCATTATTATCATTTCTTGTATATATAACCTTATAATTATTTTTGGTAAAGATTTGACCTAATATTTTTGATATTTCTAAATTTAATTCTGCCTCTATTACATTATTGCTTGTGGCTCCTAAATCTCTACCTCCATGACCAGGATCTATTACTATTACATTATTAGATGCTGCATCGATATCTAAAAAAATAAAGGATAATAAGGTTATAATACCTGCAAAAATAAAAAATATTTTTTTCAAAATATCACCACTAAAATATATGTATAATATGAAAAAATATTTATTAAACTCTAATTTGCATAACAATATTTTATATAGTATAATAATATTTAGAAAGAATTATGAGGTGTAATATATGATTGAATATTTTAAATTATATTTACCTAAATCAAAAAGAGAAGTAAAAATTGATGTATCTGTACCAAGAAACAAAGAAAATATAAAATTTGATTGTTTATATATGCTTGATGGACAAAATGCATTTAAGGATAATAGAGCTTCCTTTGGTAGATCATTAAGAGCTACAAAATCATTTGGCTTTGCAGCAAAGGAAATGGGAAAAAGAATATTAGGAATTGGAATTCATAATAGTGGTTCTGATTTAGGAAGAGTAAATGAATATAGTCCCTTTAAAATAGATTATTCTTTAAATGAAGAATGGAAAAAACAAAATATAAAGGTTTGTTATAATTTTTGTGATGATTTAATTAATGTTATTATTCCATTTATTGAAAATAGATATAATACCTATAAATCTAAGGAACATAGATATATTTATGGTTCTTCCTTAGCTGCAATAACTGCATTATATCTAGGATTTAAATATGATTCATTTGGATATATTGGTTCTTATTCTACTGCTTCATTTTTATTTGAAAATGATTTATTTAAATTTTTAGATAAAAATATAAAAACCGATAGAAATGTATTTTTATACGTAGGTAAATATGAAGTATCAGATGATTTAAAGGATAATAGCTTATATTATAATTGCAGTATTAAATTATTTAATTATTTTAAAGAAAATAATATAAAAACTAGATTAGCTATAGATCCTAAGGGAATTCATAATGAAGAAACCTGGGGTAATCATATTATTGATTTTTTAAATTTTATCTATTATGATGATTTATATTTTTTTAATTCATAAGAGCATATTATGCTCTTTTTTTTAGAGTAGAGGAAAGAAAATAATTCTTTTCTCTCCCATTCTACCGTACGTACGGGTCTCATATACGACGCTACATTTATATTAAACACAAACTACTTAAGGTAGTAAGCAATAGGATTGACCAATCCTGGTCATCTTTTTTTTAGCTAGTGCTAAAAATTTAAAACTTAATATTTAATTCACTAATCTTTCGTTTAAAAACCTCTTGATTTACTGTCTTGGTTTTACGTTTACCTTTTGGACTTCAGTTTGGAAAGAGCCTAATCCACCATTTAGTCTCATCAAATCTCTATGTGTAGCATCGCAAACTTCACTAAATGCTTCCTTCACCCATAACATTACTGTTAAAAGCTTGAGGTTTGCTACACTTGTTGGTAAATACCTGCGACTGGACTTTCACCAGTAAGATTAGTGCCATGCTCGGCACACAAAAAAATCAGGAAATTATTCCTGATTTTATTTGATACTTCTTTTTGTTTTTCTTCTACAATCTTCTAAAATATATGACATATTATCATATATTTCTAATGCTTCACTTTTTGAAATATATGTACATTTATTCTTTCCCGCAATCTTTGTTTTATACATTCCTATATCTGCTATAGTTAATGCATCAGTAATAGAAAATGGGTAATCATTATCATAATATACCATTCCTATTGATAATGAAGGAGTGAATCCTTTAAATAAAATTTTATTAATCTCCCTTTGAATTATATTAATCTTTTCAACAACTTGCTCATGTGATAAATCAATAGTCATAAATACAAATTCATCGCCACCCTTACGATAAAAAACAATGTTTTTATCAGATATTTCAATAAATTTTCTTCCAATTTGTTGAAGTAATTCATCTCCTGCTTTATGAGTGAATGTATCATTAAAATATTTAAATCCATCTAAATCCATAAAACCAAAATAATGTGGTTCATTACTTAATTTCATATGATAATCTAGGGCATTAGAATTAAATAAACCTGTTAAAGAATCTTTATATGAATCTAAATATAGCTTTTCTATTTGAACCTCTCATGACTATAAGTCATAAGATTCTAACTTCTATCTTCTAAATTA
>CAMEJG010000087.1 GCA_945919465.1 uncultured Anaeroplasma sp.
GTATGCGTATAATATGTGACGCATAAATAATAAAACCCTAATATTTCTATTAGGGCAGCACTAAAAAGCTTTATTTAAGAGCTTTTTTCTTCTAGTATTAAGCATTTTGGTAAATTTGAAGAATATGGTAAAAGTGATTCTATTAATTCATCGCTGTATTCTTCATATTTAGCTAAGGTATTAAATACATGAATTAAATATTCATATATTTTAAGTTTATTTGCCTTTGCTGTTTCGATAAGAGAATATATCATTGCACTTGTATCTGCTCCCAACTCACTAAAAGAGAATAACCAATTCTTTTTCCCAATCTTGTAGTTTTTGGCCATACGTTCGCTTTTGTTGTTATCAAGAGCTAATCTCCCATCTAAAGTATAATTCATAATATTATCAAAATTATTATGAAGATATGATATAGCTTCACCCATCTTTGATTTAGGTGGGAATATATCTATTACACTATCTACCCATACTTTAAATTCTTTTATTATTGGTAATGATAATTCTTGTCTTCCTCGATATATTTCCTCAATTGATTTATTTTTAAGCTTATTTTCAATTTTATAAAGCTTATTACAATAATCAATTGCAGTAGCACAATATGTATTCATCAGATTATAATTAGAATTATTTTTGGATATTTTTAATATATCTGTGAATTTTCTTCTTGCATGTGCTAAGCAATACACATTTGTTACTCCTTCAAGCTTTTCATATGCTTGATATGCATCACTTTGGAAGTATTTACATTTATACCCTTTTAAGATATCTGTAAGGTGATGATGTTCTCTTGAATCCTTTGCAAAATATAAATATATTTGCTTATCATATTTACAGGAATTAAACATCCATACATAATTAGTTTGTTTTTGAGATTCAATAACATTAGTTGGTGTTTCATCACCAAGAATTATATCTAATTCTAATAAGTCTTTATGCATTTTATCAAAGATTGGTTTGATATAGTTTCCAGATTCTATAACCCAATTAGACATATTAGCTCTTGCTAATGATATTCCAAACTGTTGAAATGTTTTTTCTTGTCTATATAAAGGTACACTCTTATAGTATTTTTCCATAATAATATGACTTACTAATGTGGAATCTGCCATAGATTTAGAAAATGCTAAATCATTTTTAGGCTTAATGATATTTGCTTTTTCATCACTACAATTAAGGCATTTATATGTTTTATATTCGTGCTCTTCAATTCTTATTTTAGCAGGAACATAAACAATTTTTTGTGATATAGTTGATCCTATTAGTAATAATTCTTTTCCACATTGAGAACATATTTTTTCTTCATTTGATAAATCATGAACAATTCTTTTTACTTCAATATTTTTCATTCTATTTATTAAATTTTTCTTCTTTTTACCTTTAGTAGTAAAAGTAACTTCTTTTTCTTCTTCATTTATAATTTCTGCATTAATTAATGATGAATCACTTACATTAGAATCAGCTGTAGCCTCGGCTTCATTAAATATTTCATAATTAAATAGATTTGGATATTTATCTAAATCTACATTATCCTTTGATTTCCCATATTTTTTATCCTGTAAATATGCAACTTCAGCTTTTAAATATTCTATTTCAAATTTTTGAGATTCAACCTTAGCTTCAGCTTCTAAGGCTCTTCTATTTAATTCTGTATTATTCTTTAAAAGTTCTTTATTGATATTCATTAGTTCTGTATTACTGGATAAAAGTGCTTTAATATATTCTTGTTGCTCTTTTGTAAAATTAAGATTATTCATATAAAAAAGTACCTCCATTTTCTAGTAAATATCATTTAATTTCACATATATTTTACCATAAAATCAAGGTACTTTCATCAAGATAACGTTATCTATTTTTAATATTAAATTATGCCTGTAGCTTCACATTTTTTTAATGCTTTTTGATCTATTTTTAAGCCTTCTAAAAGCCATCTAAATTGTTTAAAATTTATTTGTTTTATATCATTTTCATCTTTAGGCCATTTTATTGTTCCTGTTTCAATTCTTTTATAATATAACCAAAATCCACTATCTTCAAAATGTAATATTTTAAGTTTATTATGCTGTTTATTACAAAACATATATAATGAACCATCAAAGGGATTATTTTTAAATATTACTTGAATTATTGAGGCATATCCATCAATTCCTATTCTTAAATCTGTAGATCCTGGAATAATGTATATTTTATTTATTGTGCTTAAATCTATCATAGCTTTTTTATACTCCTAATAACTCTTAATAATAATTCCTCATTATAATTATCATCTACAACAATATTAGTATTATTCATTTGTATACATATAGAAGATAATTGATTTGGTTTTTTTATTTCATTGGTAACATCAATTGGAACAATTCTACCCAGTTGAGAAGTATCACCATATATCTTTTGCCACTTATAAAATGAGGTTTTTGATATTCCCTTTAATTTCGCATATCTTTCAACAGGAACATTTGAATCATATTCCTCAATAATCCTCTTTTTTTCTATCTCACTATAGCTCATAAAAAATACCTCCTGTAATCCTAATTATAGGATTAGTAGGAGGGCAATTCAATGCGTTTTATTTTATACGCTTAC
>CAMEJG010000088.1 GCA_945919465.1 uncultured Anaeroplasma sp.
CAAATGTACACCAACTAAAATTCATATAAGTTGGATTATAAATATTTCTTAAATTGTAATTTTTCTTATTCCAATAGGTAAATCCCCAATAAGTTGAAGCATATCTAGAATCATAATTATAATTTAAGTAGTTTCTTGCACTATTTATAAACCAAACAGCATCAATTAAACCATCTTTATCATTATCAAATTTAGTACAATCATCATTATATGTTTCTTTATACCAATTTAAAGCTTGATCCATACAATACATAATTCCACTATCACTTGGATCATTTCTATCTCTTTCCATATATATTTCAAGAGGATCTTTATTTAAATTAAACCAATCAGAGACAGTGAATTCTAACTTAAGTTGGTTATAACTTGATTTTAAGTAAAATGAACTTACAGATTCAAAATTAGTATTTGTTGAATCTCCATTAAACATTAATTTAATTTTTTCAAGATTTTCACTTGTTGCATTTTTTTCAAATCCTTTAATACAAAGCGGAATTACTAATACATTTAAATCACCCTTTGAAGGAAGAGAAGGTAATGAAGCATTAATTCCTAAATCGTAATATGTAAAATCTTTGTAATCAACATTCCTCTTTTCTTTGTCAAAAACATCAAATTCATATGTTTTTGAAGTATATTTTCCTTTTTTAAATGTTAAAGATAAATCATTTAAATCATTTATTGCACTTCCATCAATTACTAGCTCATCATTATTGTAGATTAAAAAGTCTGTTACTTCCTTATTGTTATTTGTAACTTTAAAATCACTATATTTAATAAAGTCTCCAACGTGATAAGAGGAAACATTTGTTTCAACCTTTAAAGTATTGCTAGAGCAACTAAAAAGCAAAGGAAAAACTAAAAAACATGTGGAAAAAAGTAATGTTTTTTTCATTTTAATTAGATTCTATTTCCTTTTCTTTTTTAATAGCAATAACATCAACAACAAGTAATAAAATAGAAGAAAGAAGATACATTATTGCAGGAGCAATAAATTCTTGAATAACAATTGTTGATGTTAAATTTAAAGTAATTGTAAAAATAATACTTAAGAAGAAAACTGTGATTCCTCCAATTGGAACAACTAATTTCTTGTTATAGAATAAAGCAAATGTTATTGAGAAGATAATTACTGAAATTAAAAGAATAAATAAAATTAATTGTGAGACATATCCACCTAATAAATCGTAAGTACATCCGCCGTTAAAAACTGAATCAATATTATTTAAATAAACTAAAACTCCACTTGTAGAATGAGCTCCGGCTGTAGAAATTAAAGCAATAAACGATACAATAAATGATCCAAATCCAACACAATAAACAATTTTAACTGAAGGTTTATATTCTAAATCAATAGCATGCATTACAAATAGCCCAATAGCATACATAACAAGTAGAATAAGTGTAATTATTGATGCGGCTCCATTAAATCCAAATAATGAAGCATTTGCTAATGAAATTACAAAAATTATAGAAACAAATACATCTACAATTTTAGTTTTATAATCTAAAATTAAAGCAATAATTGAAAATACTAAGTTAATCAAACATAAAGCCATAACGATAAGCGTTAAAACATAAGACACTGTTCCAATGGCAAAATAAGAATTACCTAGTTGTTCACCATAATTATGCACTAATTCACTTATAGGATTATCTATAAAGAATGTAACTAAATTAGAAGCATGAAAAACTTCATACCCAGTTAAATTAGCAAAAGGTAAAACAAAAGCAATAATTGAAATTATAAGGATAAAGATACATTTATATAGTTTTCTTGCTTTTTCTTTAACTTTAACTTTTGGTTTTGGTTGTTTTACTTCTTCATTTTTTTCTTTAGTAACAACTTCTTCTTTTACCTCTTTTTGAGGTGTTGAATCAATTTCATCGATTTTTTCTCCACAAATTGGACAAAAAATAGAATCATTTTCAATTTCTTTCTTACAGTGAGGACAAATCATAAAAACTCCTTTACTTAAAAATCTCCTTTAGTATTTCTACCATTTTACTCATTTGAGTAAGTGAAACGAATTCATATTTACCATGAGGATTAAAATCTCCAACCCCCAAATTTGGACAAGGTAAACCTTTAAATGTGATGCTTGCTCCATCAGTTCCGCCTCTAATTGGAACGTAACTTAATTTATTTTGAGTAGCAATATAAGCTTTATTAATTAAATCAATTGTATCGTGAGAAGCAATTAACAAAGGTTTCATATTTAAATATTGTCTATTAATAGAATATTCAACCTTAACTTTAGGATAAATGTTTTTAATAACTTCAATATTATTAACAAACAATTTTTCTTTTTCTTCTAATCCATCAAGATAAAAATCTCTAAATATATAATGCAATGTAAAATTATCTAACTCACCTTTTGCAGCCTCTAAATGAATATAACCATCATGATCTTTACTAGTAGAAGGATTTAATTCATCTTTAAAAAGTGCAGCGAATTCAGCAGCAATTTGAATAGAATTAACCATTACATTATAAGCATCACCTGGATGAATATTTATGCCTTTAAACGTAACTTTTCCTTCACTTGCATTAAAGTTTTCATAATTTGCTTCAT
>CAMEJG010000089.1 GCA_945919465.1 uncultured Anaeroplasma sp.
AAATTCATCGATTTTTATTGGTATTGCGCAAAGCGAAATAAAAATTGACTATAAATCAAAAATACCGGCTCAGCCGGTAGTTTTGATTTTTAATTTTTAAGCTTTAGTAATATATTTATACGCTTTTTACATTATATTTTCTGCTTCCTATAATATGCCATTGCACTAATATATATGTATTTACATACACTTATCTATAAAGGAGTTATAAATGAAAAAACTATTATTGCTAACTTTATCTTTGATCTTGCTATTTTCATGTGCAAGTGTTGAAATGGGGTCTATAAGCCATTCGATTGCTGTTCTTTCAACAACAGATATGCATGGAAGAGCTGCAAGTAAAGATGTTGCAACAGGTAAAGAAGATATCAATTCAATGCCAAGAGTTGCTACAGCTGTAGAATCTGTTAGAGAAAGTTTTGGTGATAGCATGCTTGTCATCGATAATGGTGATACAATTCAGGGCAATCTATTAGCTCAATATGCTATTAACTATAAGATCGATGAAATTAACCCAATGGTAAGCGCTATGTCATATATCGGATATGATGTTTGGACTATGGGTAACCATGAATTTAACTTTTTACCAGGTCAAAGAGACACTCAAGTACTTTTTGCTGAAGATGAGGGTATTAGCTGCTTAAGTGGTAATGTCACTCTTCTTGAGGATGGTTTAAATGTACATGGTGACAAGGCTAAAGCTGGTGAACCATTCTATCAGCCATATGAGATCTTTACATTTAAATTTGATGATGGCTTAAAGGCAAAGGTTGCTGTAATTGGTCTTGGCAATGCTGCAAATGCTAACTGGGATTTAGCAACTAACTATCCTAACTTATCTTTCTCTTCATTAGAAAATAAAGATGGTATTCTTGCAAATGAAATCGATAAGTGGGTTGAGGTTGTAAGAAATAAAGAGAAAGCTGATATCGTAATTGTTGCTGTACATAGTGGTCTTGGAAGTGCTGATAGTTTTAGCTTAGAAAGTCAAACATTAATGGCTGCACAAGCAACAAGCGGTGTTGATTTGATTATTTGTGGTCATGATCACCAGGCAAATATTACAGTTACTAAGAATAGTGTAGGAGAGGATGTCACAATTGTTAATGGTGGTGGTAAGGCTCTTACAGAGAGTATTTTAACTATTGATTATGAGAAGGGTAAGGTTACAGGTGTTAGCATTGATTCTTCTCTTACATCTCTTGATAGCGTTACTCCAGATGAAACTCTTAGCCAGATGATGGAAGAGTGGTACAACGAAACATATCAGTGGGCAAGTGCTCCAATTGGTAGCTTTGATAATGGTTGGAATTATTTTAAAGCTGAAGCAGAAGGAAAGAGTAATAATGATATGATTCTTTCACAGACTGCTTTAATGGATTTCATTCATAAGGCTCAGATTTGGTGTACATGGCAGAGTGAAGGTGTTGAAGGTGCAACAGTTTCATTTGCTTCTCCTGTATTCGGTACAACTGCTAATAAGGAATTAAGCTTTGTTCCAACAGATGGTGATACAATTTCAACACTTGAGCTTTCTAAGCTCTATAGATACTCAAATAACCTTCTATGCGCAGTAGAGCTTACAGGTCAAGAGCTTTATAATTGGATGAACTGTGTGGCTAATATGTATAGTATTAATGATGGAAAGGTTGCAATGGGTGATGGTGTATCAATTTATGGTCTTGATACATTCTATGGTGTTGATTATGAAATTGATCCATCTAAGGAAAATGACTCAAAGCTTGTTAAGGCAGAAATCAATGGAGTTGATGTAAGAGAAATTAGCTCTGTTAAGGTTGCTTTAAATTCCTACAGACTCTCTGGTGGCTATGGCTTTGCTGAAGCAACAGGTAAGAGTGAAGCAGACTGCTTCTGGACAGCTAGCCAGTACTTAGGCTCTGATAGAGCTCCTGTACCAACACAGATTGGTGAATATGTAAAGGCTATGGGTGTTGTTTCTCCAAGCGATAAAGTATCACATGGATATGATTCTACTTGGAAGATAATTAAGTAATCATATTTAAATATAACCAAGGGCGAAGATGTGTAGAAGCATCTTCGCCCTTGTATCGTTTATCCTATGAAAAAAATTATTTCATTATTCACAATTTCTCTTGCATAAGCTTGTATGTTATTCATCAATCCTATCCATTACATAGGCTGTTCTGCTTTTAACTGTTCTGTCACACCCTGCTTTTAAACCATTTCCTCAATCAATCTATGGAACATTTGCTCCGCCTGTTGGTTAATATCTGAAAAGATAGCGGTTAAGTGTCCCATCAATCAGCATCGTGGTGTAAACAATGTGCCTATGCTCTTTCAGATACTGCTTGTGGCGTTGTCCCCATAAGCCGATAGGCTGTGTTTCTCCTTCGGCAAGTATCAGACAAGGGATATAATAATCACCCTGCAATTCATACCACAAACTGATCTGAACCCGATTTAGGTAACACCTTCTGTACCACCAGAACAAAGGAGGTAACAGAAGGAGAAGAGTAGGATGAGA